>JALHPX010000289.1 GCA_022842225.1 bacterium | reverse complement strand
CAAGCTTTGCAAAAGACGCATGGAGAGTAGGGGTACATCGCACAGCTGCTCAAGGCAACAACCATAAGGCTTTGCGCGGTCGACAAATTATCTGTTAGCTATCGGTATGACCTCTCCCCAATTGGAAACACAACGTCTTCTCTTACGTGGGCATCGCCTGTCTGATTTCGAGGCTTGTGCGCGCATGTGGGCCGATCCTGAAGTGATTCGTTTTATTGGAACAGGAAAACCGCACAGCCCGCAGCAGTGTTGGAGTCGTCTAACGGGGTACGTCGGGCATTGGATGCTAAAGGGTTATGGGATGTGGGCGGTAGAGGAGAGAGCAACCGGCCATTACGTGGGAGAAGTGGGCTTTGCCGACTTTAAACGCGGGATTGCCGACGCGCCGGATCGACCCGAGCTAGGTTGGGTGCTGGCGTCTGCGTTTCACGGCAAGGGGTACGCGACCGAGGCGCTTCGGGCTGCGACGGCGTGGGCGGATGCCAACTTCCAGGAGCCCGACACCTTCTGTATTATAAGGCCAGACCACCAAGCTTCCATTCGGGTGGCCGAAAAGATCGGCTACGGAAGCCCGCGTTCGACTCGGTATGGGGAAGACGCCGTTTTGCTTTTTACACGTCACGTGCTTTGCGAGCGCGGGAGCTTAATTCGGTAGTTCGCTAGATTCTTCGTGGGTTTCGTCTTCGAATTCGCTGAGCCAGTTCAAAACATACTCATTCATTTTCGTCGCCAGGAAAGTTTCCCAATCTTTAGAACCCGCCGCCGCAAATTCGCTCTCCCAAGCGGTGACCATTTCTACTGGAACGCGCGGCATGGCTTCGTAACGTCCGCTCTCGTCCTCAATGATTTCCCAAGCGTCTTCCGCATCGGCTTCTTCCTCTTTAGTGAGGTCGATATCCATGCCTTCATCGTCTTCGAGTGCGGCGTCATAAATTTCTTTGCGAAAGTGAACGACTTCGTCCAACTCGAGATCATAAAAAAACACGTGGCCCTGCTTGAGCGGCTCTAAGAATGAAGTTTCCATGGCGCGCAAACTAACCAAACGCGACGGCAATAGCAATGGCGATAAAAAAGCAATAGTTTTAGATACTTTCGCGCCCCTCGGCCGGCGTACGAAACGATTCGGCGAAAACCTAATCCTGGGCCGATGCTTTACTTAATGGGAATCCCGAAAAAATAGAACGGGGATAAGCCCCGGAATTACGGGCCCGTCGGGTCGCGTACTGCGTTGTCGCGCCAGTTGCCGCCGCGTCCCCGGCTATTGGGGAAATCAAATGGGTCATTCCCCCGAACGGGATTGCGGTCGTATTTGATCATCGGCCGCGCGGAAAAAGCAACGAGCGAGGGATCGAGCATTCCCCATTTAGGACGATAGAACATGCTCGAGTAGGGCAGTGACCGCATGTCTACCAAGAGCTGAAAGTGCACGAAGTACTGGCCGCCCATCTTGTAATACAGCTGACAAAACTGCCGACCGCGCTGCATGTTGATATCGCAATCTCCAGCCTGAGAGAAAAGCTTCTGGGTGCTTTCCGAAGAATTTCGCACTTCGTTCCACCCGAATTGCTTGTCGATGTCGAGAGCCTGAATGATTTGTTTGGCGGTCGCGCCGTCGTACTCGATGATTGCGGCCGATGTATCTTCGTAAACATGGCGATTTTTTTCTGAGGTCAGGCGGCAGAGGCCACTGGTCTCGCGATGCAGCTTGGTGCAGTAGATTGAGAAACCGCCCACCTTTACACTCTTGATCTCGCCTTTTTCTTTCACATTATCGTCGATATCAATGTAGTCGGTCTTTGCCGTGGCTTTGATCATTGCCCACAGACTATCGAAATGATCACCCGAGACATCAAACATGGTGCGATCTCGGTAGGTGGTTTTGCTCGCGGTCGTTGTTGCGGCCGCGGCCGGGCGATCCGCTTGGCGCTCTCCCTTGGCAATGGCGACTGCTTTTTCAATCTGCGCCTTGGTAGTGCCTGTAGGAGGCGTGGGGCCCTTTAACCAATCTTCGTAAGTCTTCAAGACGTCGCGCAGCGAATCGGGATCGATCGGCGCTTTACCGCTCGACGTGCCAAATCCCAAACCCTGAAAATCGAAAATAACGGAGAAGATATCGCCATTAGCGTCGTGCGCGTACAGCGCGGCATCGGCTTTATTTTTGCTGCGATAAACCTTGTAGCCTTCCTTCACCGGTACGAGATCCTTTAAGTCTTTTCCGGCGGCATGGCTCTCGTTGATTAAGAGACCCAACACAAAGAAGACAAGGAACGGAACGAGTCCGAGTTTGCGCATGTATTAACTCCTCTATTAAAATTCTAGGCAGAAGCTAGCACGAACAAGGGATCGTCCCAAGTGCAGCCTGCAATTCTGTTAACTGCGCTACCGCAGAGAGCGGATCAAGGTTTCGACAATCGCTCGGGAGTGCAGCGCAGTCGTGTCGAATGATGGGATGCCGATCTGGTCTGGCTTTAATAGGAGAGGAATTTCGGTGCAGCCCAATATCACCCCGCGGGCCCCTTGCCCTTGCAGCTTCTCAATGATGTCCAAATAAGCGCGCCGACTACTATCAAGAAACTGCCCGTGGCAGAGTTCCGAAAATACGATTTTATCGACGATGTTTCGATCCGATTCGGTAGGAATCACGACTTGAATGCCATATTTCTTTAGTGCGGTGGGATAGAAAACGCCGGTCATCGTCTTGTTAATTCCTAGTAGGCCAACAGTTTTGATGCCTTGATCAGAAACCGCTTTTGCCGTGGCCTCGGCAATGTGCAGAACCGGAATTCCAACCGCTCGGCAGAGATCAGGGTAAAAACGATGTATGCCGTTAGCACACATTGCCAGCACCGTAGCTCCGGCAGTTTTCAAACGTAGGCCGGCTTCGACGATATACGATCGCGCCGTTGCTTCATGAGGCTCGGCGGCGACTGCGTCGTCGAACAGTTGTTGATTCAGGCTTTCTAGAATGAGGGGCGCGGAATGGGCGCCACCACGGGCATCATTAAAATACTGGTTTATCAGTCGATAATACTGGGCCGTGGAATGCCAACTAAGCCCTCCAATTAATCCAATTTTTTTAGAGGCGTTCATGCGCCCGATATAGCACAGGCAGACCCGCACCCTCGAAAAGTTTACAGGAAAATTAGTGTGCTTCGTCGCAAACCTGCTTAAACGAGGTGGCGAGTGATTGAATGAGTGGGTCATCGCTATTTTGTTTATGGCACCCCAGCCACACGCGGTAGCTCCAGTAGCCTTCCTTGGGGCCGAGCACGCGGATCGACTTTTCTCGAAGCTCCTTAGCCATGTACAGCAACGGTAGAAACGAGAAGCCGATCTCGTCGATAACCGAGCGCACAACCGACGCCATCACGTCGCTCTCAAAAACCACGCGGCCTTTGAGCTCGTGCTGCTCGAAAAAGCGATCGATCTCAGAGCGCAATTTGAATTTCGAGGAAGGCATAACCCACTGGGCCTCCTTTCCTCCTGTTAAAGAAGGAATGGCGGAGACAGCATGGGCGCCCTTGAGCTTGGTGGGGATCCTTAGTTCGCTTGAGCAAACCAACGAAACGGGAACCTCCGTGCGCATGAGGCTAATCAAATCGGGATCGCTCATCGCCAGCTGGCTCACGATGGTGTCGATCTCCCGGAACCGCAACCGTTGCACCAGCTGTTCGTGGCTCCCCGAGATCATGGTCACCTTGGGTCGCTGCGTGAGGCCATGCTTCTTTAAGAACAGACTCACCACCTCCACCACGAAAGAGCGCTCCACTTCATCTGAAACGCCAATATGAATCCGGCGCGCAGCCGAAGGAACACGGCCCAAAATAATTTCGTGCATCTCCTCGGATATATCGAACATTCGTCGACAGAATCCGTAGATCACCGCGCCTTCCTCAGTAAGTTGATTGGCTCGCCCCACTTTTCTAAAGAGCGTGGTACGCAGTTCCCCCTCCAAAACTCGAATCTGACTGCTTAGCGAGGGTTGGGAGATTTGAAGGTGCTTGGCCGCAGCCGTGGTGCTGCCCGATTTCGCAGTGATATAGAAATAGTAGAGATGATTAAAATTAAACATGCATAGTTATATCCTATGTATGGAATAGCTATTATATATTTTTATTATAAGTAGTCTGGGTGTCTAATCTTCCTTGTCCCCCCGAACCCTAAACAAAGGAAGATTATGAATGACTGGAACGACGTAAAAGGACGAGTCAAAGCAAAGTTTAGCAAACTAAGTGAAGATTCAATTGAGGCAGCTAAAGGAAATTTCGAACTACTGACAACGAAAATCCAAAGCGCTTATGGCTACGCCAAAGAGCAAGCTGAAAAAGAGTTGGATAGCTTCAAAGACTCTTTCTCTCCAAGTAAAGACGAAGCAATTAAAACGAAACCCGCATCGGAAGCTGAGCATAAATCAGCTGCCAAGAGCGCGTAAATAACTGCCCGGAGGAGGGTTTATCCCTTCCTCTCGGCTCTAAAGGATTTGTTATGTTTAGATTCAATTTAATAGGTATTTTTCTTTTATCTACCTTCTTCGCCGCTTGTAGCAGCGCTCCTAAAGTCGAAGAGTTCGCGGACACCGCGAATCCCGCAACAGAAGTGGAAAGCCTCACAACCGATATGAAATCGGC
>JALHPX010000288.1 GCA_022842225.1 bacterium | reverse complement strand
GCACGTTGACGAGGAGTGGAGGCTATAGGAGTACCCGTTTCCATGAATATACTTTTACCAGACGGAAGTTTTACGCACCAGCCTGGACATCGCGGACCTTTTCCTGGAGTTCTCCCAGCAGGAATAGGCGTTTCGCGGCATGGCGTTGGATTTTACCGCTCGAGGTGAGCGGGATGGAATTGGTCTTAATCAGGCTAATCGCATGCGGGTGCAGCCCGTGCGAGTCAAAAACCCCCTGACGGATGGCCTTCACCACCTCGGTCAGATCGGCGTCCTTAGCGGTGCGGTCCAATTCCTGAACCACGACCAACCGCTCCTCTTCATTTTGCAGCACCGAGAAAGCAGCGCAGGCTCCGCGTTTGAGGCCCTCGTGGCTACGCTCGACGGTGTGCTCAATATCCTGAGGATAGAAGTTCTTGCCGCGAATAATCAGCAGGTCCTTAATCCGACCCGTAACGAACAATTGCTCGTCCTGCATGAAGCCCAAGTCACCCGTGCGAAGAAACTCACCGAGGGATTCCTGACCCTTCACGCGCGCGCGGAATACATGGTCAGTCACTTCAGGACGTTTCCAATAGCCACTCGCAACGCTCGGACCGGAGAACCAAATCTCGCCCACTTGCTGCGCGGGGCATTCTTCTAGAGTCTGGGGATCGACGATACGGACTAAGTGTCCCGCTGGACTATCGCCGCAGCCAACAAACTGGCGAAGATTCGCGCTGGTTTTGTCGACGGGAGTTACCCTGCCCGAAGTCTCCAATGCATCGCCATCAATTGAAATAATTTCGGGCTTCGACAGGGCTTTTGGACCCGTCACCAGCAAAGTCGCCTCGGCTAAACCGTAGCAAGGATAAAACGACTCGCGTTTAAAGCCAGTAGGCTTGAAGTGCTGTGAGAAATCCTCGATGACCGAGGCGCGAATGGGCTCGGCGCCGCAGAAAGCAAGACGGATGCAGCTTAAGTCCAGGCCTTCCATTTTTTCTGGAGAGGTGCGCTTTACACAAAGATCGTAAGCGAAATTGGGACCGCCCGTGCACGTAGCTTTGTATTTGGAGACGGCCTTCAACCAGTTATTGGGCCGCTGCAAGAAAGTATACGGCGACATCAAAACAGAACGGAAACCGAAATAGAGGGGTACGAGGATTCCGCCAATCAGCCCCATGTCGTGATAAGGCGGCAACCAAACCAGGCCACTGTCTTTATCGGTCAGTTCGAATTTCTGACTAATCGCTTGAGCATTCGCCAAAATATTCGAATGCGAAAGCATCACGCCCTTTGGCTCCGAAGTGGATCCCGAGGTGTACTGCATAAAGGCGATGGTGCCAGGGCCGACATCCGGCCGGGTCCACTCGCGTTCGCGGGATTGCTCCTTGGCAGTATCGGCTTCGACCCAATTCAAATGGCTTAAGCGACCGGCTTCGCTAAAAAGCGGGCGCATATTTTCCAAAACGCTTTTGGACGTAAGTGCGGCAGCCGGCTCCGCGTCCGAAGCAATAGAATTCAACCGATCTAATTTTTGATTAAAACGAGGTGGGTAGACTGGAACGGCAACGGCCGAAGCGTAGAGGCAGCCAAAGAAAGAAGCAATGTAGTCCAGACCCGGCAGATGATTAATCAGCACCCGGCTCCCTGGCTCAATGCGCTCGCGCAAACTAACGGCAATATTACGTGCCTGCCGATCGAGTTCCGCATAAGTGACCGAAACTTCGTCCGACTGACCGTCTTTAAGAAAGATGTACGCGATCCCGTTTGGATCCCGCTGAGCTCGATAGCTCAACAAGTCCACTAGGGTGGGTATGGTACCTAATTCGTCCAAAAAACGCCCCTAAGGATAAAACTAAGCGTTGCCCTTTTGCTCTCGGATAACCGTTTCGATGTCGCCGACGGTCTGAATGCGAGCCAATTTCTCATCTGGAATGGAGACATCTAAATCGTCTTCTAACACGCCGATGATCTCCATCATAGAAACGGAATCGATTCCCAGAGCCGTGATCTTCGAATCACGGGTGATGGCAGGCAGGTCTTTGCCCTTTTCGACTTGGCGAGCCACTTCAGTGAACTTTGTAAGAATATCAACTTGAGCTTGTTCCATTATTTTTCTTCCTCGCTAGTCCAAACGTTTCAATGAAAACTGGTGCAGAGACTGCCAGTTCTGTTCGAACGACTTAATGCACGTCGACAGATAGCGGTCGTAATCGACAAACACTTGCTTGCCCCACTTCTGCACGATTTCTTTCTCGTGTTTGCGCAGACGATCTCTCCAATGCCAGGTGGTTTCCCGGTAGTGAGGACGACGTGCCTTCATTTCCACTACTTCGTAGTAGGGGATCGAAGCAACGATCAAGTCTTCCACCCGAGGCGTCACCGCTCCAGGGAAAATCGTGTAGGTGGAGTGGCGCATATCGTCCAAGTCTTGGCGATTGCGGGGCACTCCACAGCGGGTAATGGCCTGCAAACCAAAATACGTTCCCGGCTTTGTCCACGAGTGAACACGGCGGAAATAATCTCGGTATAAGTCCACTGCTTTACCGGCACGCGCATCGTCCGGAGTCACAATGTGCTCGACCATGCAGATACTCATGACCGCATCAAACTTTCGCGGAGCTTCGTAGTGCAGGTAATTTTGACAGGTGGCAGTGGTGTTCGGGAGGTCACGGGCGACGCAGTTTTTCCACTGCTCTTCGCTTAACGTAAACCCGTGGACCGCTGGGACTTTGTTAACAGTTGCTTGGTAGTCGAGGTTTGCTCCCCAACCGCAACCGACGTCCAAAACGCTCTCTGTATGAGGGCCGATATGGGCGAACTCAGACAGAATCTTTAGTTTATTGAGCTGCGCCTCTTCTAAAGACTCCGAAAACTTCTCTTGGTCTTTCCAGACTGCGCAGGTGTAGTTCATTTTCTCGTCGAGCCACAGTCGGAAAAACTCATTTCCAACTCCGTATGAAACCTCGACTTCGGCTTGTGATGAGCCCATCGTGCCCCCTTCGCGTTGCCGCTCTAGCTGTACTTCAAAGACATAACTAGGTACCAAACAGAACGTCGTTATGGTAGCAAAAAGAGCATTAACGGATGGCCTTGTTACCAAGGAACCCCTTTTAGATTAAACGAGTTAACACCCGGAGGAAGACTTCAGTGGATTTGGAGCACCGCATTCAAGATGTGCAAGCCCTTAGCGATAAAGCAGTCCTACTTACGAACCGCGATTATTTGCTCAATGTCCACTGCGCGGAACTGAAGACAGACCAGCGCGACGTCTTCGAAAAAGCCCGGGTCTACGCGGACACTGTTTATAAGCTCCGCGCCATGGGAGTGGTTCAATACGGGGTTCCCATTGAATCCAAGCCGGGTCCCACCGTGACCATGGAATTTTTTGGCGAAAAGCGAACGATGATCATGTTCGCTAGCAATGACTATTTGAATTTATCGACCGACCCTCGCGTCCACGAAGCGATTAAAAAGACGCTGGTTGAGTACGGCGTTGGCGCCGGCAGCTCACGCGTGGGCACGGGCTATTCCTATTTACACAAAGATTTAGAAGCACGTTTGGCCGATGCCTTTGGCAAAGAAGCGGCTCTGCTCTTCCCTACCGGGTTCGATGCTATTGCCTCGCCGCAGACCGCCCTCTGCACGGCAAAGGATCGCATCTTGGTCGATGGATCTTCGCACGCTTGTATACTAGAAGGCGCGTACTCGAGCGGTGCGACCGTTCGAGTTTTTGCCCACAACAACCCAGAGCGCCTCGAAGACGCTCTTCGCCGGTCGGTTGAAAAATTAGACGGCGGCGGCATCATGGTGATGGTGGAGGGCGCCTATAGTATGGACGGCGATCTAGCCCGCCTCCCTGAAATCACGGCCCTGTGCAAAAAATACGGAGCCCGCCTGTTGGTCGACGAAGCTCACTCCGTCGGAGTCCATGGCAAATTTGGACACGGCTCGGTAGAGCATTTCGGCCTGCAAAAAGAAGTCGATATTATCGCTGGCACGTTTAGCAAATCGCTCGGTGCCACGGGCGGATTCGTTGCCGCCGACAAAGAAGTGATCACCTATTTAAATTACATGGCCCGCAAAATCGTATTTAGCGCTGCCTTGCCCCCGATTCTCGTGGCCGGCGTCAAAGCCGCGCTGGAAATCATGGAAACCGATAGCTCCCTGCGCGAAAAGCTATGGGAAAACGTAAAGCATTTGGAAAAAGGCCTGCGCGAAGTCGGCGCCACAATTTTGGGAACCGAGACAGCTTCCGTCCCTGTTCTTATTGGCAACGACGGCGTGATGTTCCGTTTCACTCAAGATTTAATCAAAGAAGGCATTTTCACCTTCCCCGTGGTTTACCCCACGGTCCCCAAGGGAAAATCCATTTTCCGGCTTGCTCTGCAATCGAAACATTCCAAAGACGACCTCGATCACACCATCGAGGTGTTTGGAAAATTGCTGCGTAAGTACGAAATAATTCCAAACTAGTTAGGTAACGTTTTGTTCTTTGTCTTTCTTTCATTCCTGTTGGCATCTGCCATTTATTTGGCATTCCTTGCGCGCACGCTCTCGCGGCAGCGCAAATTTCAGTACAGCCCCACGCACAAGGATACCGAGGGGCGGGGAGATAAATTCTTCTCGGCCTGGAAGTCTGCACAAGGCGAATTTCTTGGCTACATCCGCGCGGGCGAGCGCCCGCGCACGGCG
>JALHPX010000287.1:1126-4681 GCA_022842225.1 bacterium | reverse complement strand
CAGCGGCGGGTTTTAAGGGGGTGTGAATGTTTGCTTTGCTTTTGTTCTTTACGGGGCTGGTTTCCCAAACTGCCTATAGCTTTGAATGTCCCAAGACCATTACTGGAATTGAGTTACGCCGGGCATTAGATCGCAGAATGGGCCCGGGGTACGGCATTCTAGCCGCCGGTCATTCCTTGCCCGCTTTGGACGTCGAAGCCCTCCGCGCGGAGTTTTCACGACCTGGAATTTTAATCGTCCATGGTGGTCGTCAGCGTGTAGCGGCAGGAACATACCTTACAGATACCCATCAGATGCGCGCGAGTGACAACATCTATACTCCCTTACGTGCTTACGTCGATGAACTGGACGGCTTTATGAACCTCTCGCTCCCAAGGGATGAGCAAGTGATCGTGAGCGGTGCCGAGTTACGGGTGGGCCTAAGCGGAGTCGAGGCCGCGGACGATCTGGGTTGGCATGAAGATGGAGACTACATGGCAGCTGCCGTGGTCCTCTCTGGCAATGAAATGCAGTACCGAGTCGCCGACGATAAGGGCGAGTTATCCAAAGAGATTTTAAGTCTGCCTTTGGGCAAGACAATGATCTACTCCGCCAAAAGGCGCGAGGCCCGTTACGGCACGCGGTCATTGCTGCACCGACACCTGCCTGACCCTAAGAGCGTGCTTCTCATTGTGCGCTTCTCTCACCGCCAGGATGCCAGTAATCGCTAGCGCGTTGCGAAGCAGCTTTATTAGAATAGAGAAATGCCGCGAAAACTGCTCGATTCTCCCTGGACCGCCCCGACGATTTGTTGTCTCGTCGCCGCAGTGTTTCGCTTTTATGATTTGGGGCAGGCGAGTCTGTGGCGAGATGAAATCTATTCTATCGGCGAGAGCGAATCACTTGCGCACATAGTGATGCGCAAAGGAAATGGCTTTGGCTATTTCTTTCTCCTGCACATGATGCGCAGTGTGTTTGGGACTTCGCCGATTTCGCTCCGTATTTTATCGGCGATAGCGGGAACGCTAGCGACCCTTGTGGTTTGGGCTATTGCTCTAAAGATTTCGGGCCGGCGATCGGCCGCACTCATTGCCGCTCTGGGAATCGCGGTTTTGCCTTTGCATGTACTGCTATCGCGCGAAGCTCGGATGTACTCCCTCTGGGCGCTTGCTTTGTGGACCGCCTCTTTCTGCTTGCTGCAACTAGATTCCAGCCGCCGTAAGGCGGCTTTTGGCGGCGCCATCGTGGCGTTGGCGGCGGCGTTTAGCTTTCATAACTTTAGTTTGATCTATATGCCGGGACTTTTTCTGGCGTGGTGGCTGTACCCCCACCGGCCCGAATATCGACGACAGAAGCAAATCGATGGCATTCGGCTTACCGCGGCAGTTCTCCTCATTGGTGGACTTCTAGCCCTGCGCCTGGCGTTGCAGGTGCCAGATCTTTTCCGGTTTCTCAAGTCGCTCGCAGTGGAGCCACTGTGGGCACAGAGCATGGGGCTCGCCGAGAGTTTCTTGCAGCTGAGTTTTTTTCCAGCGGGTCCCAAAACTCTCTCCCCCATCTCCACCGCGGCAGCAGTGGCGATCCTGATTGGATTTTGGGTAATAGCGATATTTCAGTCGGTCCACCTGGTGGGTCGCCAAAAAGCGCTGGGCGCCGCCATTGCTTTTTTGCTCCCGCTTTTACTCTTTGCGGTTTTTCCGATTCGTCACTATCCCAGGCTGCTTTTGCCGTGCGCGCTGTATCTCCTACTACCCTTTGCTTTTTGGGCAAGCCGACTAAAGCGCGGGCCCTATCTGACGGGCCTGGGGCTTTTGATCTTGGGTGGATTACTAGGCAATGCGTGGAGGACAACGCAAGTGGATCGCGAGCCCTGGAATTTGCTGTGCGAGCAAATTGCCGCAAACGCGGCGGACAATACAGTAATCGCCGCCTGGCCGTCGCAGACATTTAACTCCTTTGGTTACTGCTACCGCGGCAAAGGGGATCTGATTAAGTTTCCCGAATTGCTCAAACGCAAATCCGAGCTCGCGGCGAAAGAAACTTGGATTTTGCTGTTCCCGTTTTTTACCAAAGCAAGCAACTTAGAAGCAGCAGACGCCTTAGAAGGCCAGTTGCGACTTAAGCGAGTGGAGTCACCGGTTCCGGAACTTCGCGTGTTGGCTCCTGCATCGGCCCAGTGGCGAAATTCGCCCCAAAGCCCACTGCCAAGCGCTCCGTAAATAAATCCAGATCGTACTGAAAATGCACTTCCGCCCGTCGATAAGTATCGTCTTGGGAAAAATGGGTTTTGTCCCAACCGTAGTGGTAGTGCTTAAAGAATACTTCTTCTAGAATAATCTGTTTACCCAAGATCTTCGCAACACGCGTCGCCTCATCGTCACAGAAGAACGAGCGGTATTTTGGGTAGTAAACATAGTGAAAACGCTCGAAATATTTTCGGCCCAGAATTTCCTGGGTATTGATCCGACGCTGTCGCCCATCAAAAGTCCATAGGCTCGCATCGAGATCCGCGGGCATGGCTTCTTTAAGCAGAGTGTCCCAGCTTTTTTTCTCAGCCCACTGATCGTCGGAGATGGTGAGCAAAATATCCCAGCCCCATGGCTGTACTTTCTCTAAGTCGCGATTGAGCGCGTGCACCTTATTGGCGGAGGTTCCAAAGCAAATCATGGCGTCGGGCACAAGCGCTCGCAACGTGCGGTCAAAGGCGTCATTGCGGTAAGCACCATCGTCTAGATCGAAGGAGAACAACCACCGCAACCGATTGGGACGTTCCGCAAGCGTGAGATAGGTATCAATACAGCGGATTAATTCACTGGGCCTGCCACGTGAGGTAACTTTACAAAGGATAGTGCTCATAACTCCGCCGTCTCATTTGTCTCCACGGCCTGAGCCGTGCGGGGCGCCAAAGTAAGGGTGAGCTTATGGGGAGACTGCAGCTCTGCCTTCACCGGGCGATCTGAAACATTTACAAATAATAGCAGCTTTCGGGCTGTAGATTTTTTTACCCACGCACCGGTGAGGACTGCGTCGGTTTCCACCCAGTGCTCTTTTAACCATTGCCAATCCGCTCTCACCTTTGGCACCGGCTTTGCCAACTTGGGTGGACGTGCCATTTCACCGTCGGTAAAGTACTCGGTAAAACGGTGCCGCAGCTGCGCCAGTTGTTTGGCGAAGTCGCTGTTCTCCGGCGTCGACAAAAGCGCTGGATTGAGCCACCCCAGCTGCTCACCAAAAACCAGTTGCTGACCGAGGCGCATGCGAAAGGCCAAGTCGCGCGTCGGACCATTACCAAAAAAACGACCGAATAAGGGAACAGCTCCGCCGTAAACCGCTGAGAAAGCCGGAACCTGCCCCTGCTCTTGCCAGTGCCACATCAGCAAACCGTCAACGAGATGCAAGTACGGCTCGGCGTTGCTCTCCGAGAGCAAAGCCCGTCCAGGCGGTGCTTGCCGACGAATGCTCTCGAGCATTTGTTCGTAACCGTCCACCCACCAGTGGCCCCCACCCAAGGGGTGCCCGTGCGAAGGATCCATGCAGAGCGCGGGCGCGCTTGCCGCAATCTGATCGAGGTAGACG
>JALHPX010000287.1:0-1116 GCA_022842225.1 bacterium | reverse complement strand
CGTTCCACAGACGTAGAGTGAGCTCTCGCACTTTGTTCTGCCAAAATGCCGTGGCTGGACACATGACCGCCAGCTTTACTTTGCTGCCATCGCTTTCTTTGCTTTTGTAGGATTCCAATATGGGTTCCAGAGATGGATGCTTTGCCGCAGCAGTTTTGGCAAACTTTGAAAATTCAAAATCAGCTAGCCCCCTATCGTGCGTATCCCAAAGTCGGGCGTTCAGATAAGGCACCACGGGAATCTGCTGGCTCTGAAGCTTTTCCACCACTTGGGCAAACTGTGGCTTAGAGGGGAAGAAGTGAGGGTAGTCATTATCAAACGGATTGCGGTGCCAACTATACCAATGAAAAGCGAGGGGAACGGAGAGCTGCTTGGCCAACCGGCCTACTGACTGGGCGATTTGCTCTGGACTATCTGCGCTGGATGCCCAGAACGCGTTTTGCGCCATCCACGGGGCGCGGATCTTCGCGGGTAAGCGCCGAGTGTACCAACGTGCTTCCGCTCTTACCCAGTCTTTATAGACGGTAGCCGCATCAAACCAATCGCCGGGAAGAAACTTCCAGACAACCTGACCCGAGTGCTTGAAACTTCCTCCGGGCGCGCCCGCATTTTCTGCTACCACCCTAAATCCAGCGCGGACAGCCCTTGAGGAGTCCAACTCGCTATAGATTTCCTTGGTGCTAGCAAGTGGATCGTGGAAACCCGCATAAAGCCCTTCCGGTCGATCATCGCGATAAAGCGCCAGGAACTGCATTCCGGCTTCAGCGCTGGGATACACTCGGTGGTAGCGCGCTAGTTTGTCGACGGAGCGCACCACTCCCGAGCCTTGTGGGTAAAAAACGTTCTTGAGTCCGGCCGACTGGGGACTGCGCAACTCGGGCATCGCGACGCTCTGAATTCCCCATTGGGCTGGCGCGCGTGCACGCAGTTCCCATCGCAGAGAAGCGGAGTCGGTATCGGCAATGACTTGGGCTTGCACCCATAATCCAGCGAGACCTTTATCGTGAGGCTCTTCCCAGCGCAGTGTCAGACCCGATATCTGCGAGAGGCGCAGAATGGAGAACTTCTCCCAACCTGTCCGACTATCGACGAGAACGGACTTGCCCGCCATGGTCA
>JALHPX010000286.1 GCA_022842225.1 bacterium | reverse complement strand
CCTCCAATACCCAAGCCCAAGGTAATGCAAGCTCTGCCCTTCGCGATGGAATAAGTCGGAGTGAGTGCGAACAACTTCACAGAGGCTTCGGTCGAAATATTTGCAGAAATTTCAGTCTGAGAGAGGAAGAATCGAGAAGTACCCGTTACACCCAATCCATTGGGAGCGCGGTAGCCCACATCCATTCCGATGACGGCGGCGCTGCTGATGGGATTTAGATTCGAGTAGAATCCCATCCCACCTTTGATTCGAAAGAACACCGCCTCACTCGTATCGGCAACAAGGCAAGTGAAGGGGGTTAGCAAAAATGTGAGTACGAGTAATCGAAGGTGCATAAGTTTCCTTTTCTAAGCAGTTCCCACAATAATACCAAAAAAATCTAAACGAGATTAGAATCGTAGACTCCATTTGGTGTGCGCATGAATCGCTTTAGCTAAAGGCCCCACGCCCCATTCGCTTCAAAACCCTAAACGCAGGATTAAAGAGCTTGGTCAAAAGGAGATCCACCAAAGCACCTACCGCAAGGCCAATAAGCGCTGCAATGGTAACCTTGGCTAACCACTCGCCCACGCTCCCAGCAATAGTCCCTGCACTGCTTCCGAATTCGTTTATCCAGACTTCCGGCGAATGCATTCCCATTGCATGAAGACCGTGAACCAAGATTCCGCCGCCAACCCAGAGCATGGCGATCATTCCCACAAAGCTTAGGCCCTCGAGAAAGAACGGCATCCCTTTGACGATATACCGTCCGAACATACGGGTGGGCCCATTTTTTTGTCGCGCCAGAAAGGCACCGAAATCATCGAGCTTAACAATAATAGCCACGGCGCCGTAAACCAAGAATGTCATTCCAAGTCCCACTGCGCCGAGAACAGCGCCCTGCAACCACTGCGGGTAGGCAGCTACGGTTGCTAGTGTAATCGCCATGATCTCCGCCGATAGAATAAAGTCGGTTCGGACGGCGCTTCGCACTCTAAGTTCTTCTCTGTCTTTGGAGTTCAAATTTTGCTCCGCGCTATCGGATACCGCCTCCTCCGCAACAGGCGATTCCGCTCCAGTCAAACCCATCATACCGGCAACCTTATGCCAGCCTTCGAAGCAAAGAAATGCCCCCCCAACCATCAGCAATGGATTGATAATCGACGGCCAAAGAAAGTTCAGGACTAAGGCGCAAGGCATTAGGATCAGCAACTTGTTCTTGAGTGACCCCCAAGCAATCTGGCCAACAATAGACAGCTCTCTTTGCGCGGCAAACCCAACGACGTACCGCGGAGTGACAGCAGCATCATCGATAACGATACCAGCAGCCTTAGAAACGGCCTTCGAGCTGGCCTTAGCAGCTTGAGCGGCAGCATCATCCAGCGAGGCCGCCGCCAACTTAGCGATAGCCGCGATATCATCCAAAAGCGCGATAAGACCTGTACTCAAAGTAGCTCCAGAAAAAAAATCCGTACTTGGACGGAGGTTTCGCGCACCTGGGAAGAGTACATCGGCAGCGGGGCAAAAGCTTCCAAACGTTGCAAGGCGCCGGCGCGACTCGCGATGAGATCAAACATGCCGACTACTCTTTCTTCGACGCGTGCGCCGACCAGAGAATAGCGGCGAACGGCACCCACCAGAGGAGATCGTTTGTAACCAGAATTACGCCGAAGGAAAGCGGCAGCGAACCGCGCCAGAGCGCATAGCAGAAACCTATTGGACCAAAAACTTTCCCTAACAGCCCAACCAGCACAATAGGCCAATGCCGCTTCGGATCCACTACTGCGACGCCGTAACCAATGCCGTACACACCCACGATCATCCCGATGCACTGCCAGAGCTCCGGGTAATTAGGCTGGGGCAGCGATACCGCCGCAAAAGCTTGCGAGGGAAAAAACACCGCCCAAAAACCGAAGCAGAGATTGTAAATCGCGGCGAGTGCTAGCACATGTCCGCGCCATCCGAACCGCCAAGGCTCCGCCGCTCGAGCAATCCGCCACGCCCAGTAAACCAGAGGTGCTTGAAGCAGCGTTCTAGCCCAAAGAAAAACGGGATTCCCAAAACCAAACATTGGTATGCCGTACCAGGCGACATAAAGATGCACCGGTGTAATGGCTACAAAGTAAACGGCGAGCCATAAAGCAACGAGCCGGCGCCAGGGTGAGTAGAGAAGCGCTAGCGCCGACAAAATTTCCAGAAACCCAGTGAGAACGATCGCCACTTCGGGGGCTGGGATAATCGGCGGCATCGCCGACACAAAAGCGCCAGGCAGCACTAAGTGCGTAATCCCTGCCGCCGTCAGTAGAAATACAAGCCCGAAAATCATTTAAAGAGCCCTCGCCACGCCAGAACCATTCGTATGTTCCACCCAAACTGTGACCAAAAAACGGCTTGCATGCCAGTCCAGGGTGCAGCCACCCACCGCCTGACGTAGCAGCTAACTCGCAACCGCACATCGGTTTCCCCATCGGCAAGTTCTTCGAAAAAGAACTCCAGCCGCGTGGGGCGGATCCAACGGAGAGTGAAAATATAGGAGCCGTAGTAGTAATGCAGGTCGCGGTATTCCGGCGCTCGCACTTCGGTGATCATACCCGCGCAGTTGAGAGCGGGTCCGTGGTGCACAGTCTGGGTGCCGGGCAGAAAACCGCCGGCCGCCCCGTTTTTTTCAACAAACTCCACGCGGAAAGGAAAGAGCTGGCCGCGGGTGAAAGTGGAGGGATCATTGAGAAGCTGCCACACCAGAGAGCGCGGGCGGGCAATACGGAAAGTTCGCTCGAAAACATGCGGCTGGAAGCCGTTGGGCAAGTACTGGTCGACAGAGTGTCGATGTGATTGGCTCATCAGCGGAGTGTATAGTCGGCACTAGAGCCAAGCAATGCAACACCGATTAAAAACGAACCCAAGAGTAGAGGGTAATATTATGAGCCATCCTGTTCTCGGGATTCGCAGCAGCAATTTGGTTCATGTAACCAACTTCCAAAGACATCTTGGGATGGTACTTCCAATCTACGCCCACAAAAACCCGGTTTCGATCAAAGCCCCACGAAGGACCTCTCGCCACGCTATTGAGATTCCAAAACAGCTCATCCCAAAGCAGCAACTCGAAATCTGTTCCGGAAACGGCATGAGAAAAACGGCCCATGACTCTTATTCGCCCGGCCAACGGAAGCGCTTCGATAAAACGTTCCTCTAATCTAAAGCGAACTAGCCAAGGGTGGCCCCGCCAATTGTCCTTGTACTGATATTGCTGCCACAAGCGTTGCTCATCTTTAAAGCCATTCTCAAAGCTCGGAGTCCAGCCGTGGCCAACCCAGAGCCCTGATTGCGTGTCCAGATTGTAAACGAAAGCCGTCCGAACCAGAATGTGGGATAAGCGCGCTAGGTTGGAGCCGAAACGTGGCTGCACTTCCAAGTAAAGATTAGATGCGCTTTCCGTGGGGCCCAGGAAATAAAATCCAGTCCAGGCCTGCAAATCGTGGCGCAACGCATGCGAGCACAAAGAAAATCCAACGAAGCAAAGCATTACTAGCTTTGCCAATATAAACTGAGGCTTACTTAATCCAGCATGCTTCATATGGCCCGGAATAATCCCGTCATTTGTACTCAAAAAACAACAATTAAGTAGGCCAGTTTTTGTGATAAAAGCCCCCGATGAATTGCTGGGCTTGGCTGTCATTTTTCTTAGTGTGTGTATCCGCTTTTGGACAGCCACAGGATAGCTTCGAGAAACTTGGCCTTACTGTACGAACTCCAACAGCGTCTGTGGAGGACATGAAAGAGGGCCAGGGTTTGAAAGTCTTGGACCGCTGGGGCAACAGCTTGGTTGCATTTCCTTCTGATTCCGCAATGGACAACCAAGGAGCTGTCTCGTTTTCGGAGTTCTATTCGGCTGTTGGCTTATTTCACGTCCCTTACTGGCCGGCACTCATTCATACTTACCCGGAAACCCAGGACCTGACCGAAACTATCAGCGAAAGTGAAGCGCGGTGGAAACTTGCCAAACTGACTCCCATGGATCAGCTCCAAGCGAAAGCGTTGCCCGATAGTGAAGCGCCTTGGGAAGTCATTGAGACCCGGGCCATTCTCCGGTGGCTTGATTATGGGCTTCGTTCCGATGGTCGGTCAGAGCTTTGGAGTGGAGATCATTTACTAGCAGATACTCCTACGCATCACTTTTCCTACTTGCGTGAGAATCCATCCCAACTTCATTTGCGGTATTTTGCAGGTAATTCGTTTCCATGGCGGCGACTAGCGGTTGCTTCACCCGAGGAAGTAGAATCTCTACTGAACCGGTTGAACCCAATTCTGGATCGGGTTGAAGCCATTGCTGAATCTCACGTCGAAGCTGTTTTTGGCCCGCTATTTCTTGCGGCGACTGTGCCATACCAGGATGAGAGAATCACGGCGATCATTCTTGCTGAAATCCGCGCCAGCTTGACGCAGCTTCGTTCTGATATTCAGTCACACCTGACCAAGAAAGTCCGTGGCTCATTTAAGTCGGTAGACTTGATGAAGGCTAAGAAAAAAGCGCGCGTGGTAGTGCCACCCTTGGCCTTCGGCAAAGGTTTTCGTGATCGCTGGCCGTCTCTCCAGGATCCGTATTTTGTAAACAGCCATGCTCGGCAGCTTCTTTACATCTATATGGCTAGTCCGACTCACGAGCGAGTGAACGCTCTTGCCCAGTGGATGGCAGAAACGGGCGAACC
>JALHPX010000285.1 GCA_022842225.1 bacterium | reverse complement strand
GCTGGCGCTAAAACAGTATCCGCAGCTGCCCATCAAAGTGTCGCTCGCATCGGAAGTCTGGCCCGCGAAAGCTTGGGAGTTGTATCAGAGCAAGCCCATTGCCGAACGCGCTTATGCTTCAAAGCCGCACGCCATCTTAGAAGCGCTGAAGGATTCCAAGGGTACACCGCTTTACTTTTGCGACGTGGATTTGCATTTTGCCGAGTCGCCCGCAGCGCTAAACAAAGAGTTTGGTAAGCACCAGTTATTGTTTATGCCGCAATGGAGCGATGTCTTTGCCTGGGCGCGATTTCACGGCATGTTTAATGCGGGGTTCATGGGAGTGCTTCCCGGCGGCGAGCGATTTGTTAAGTGGTGGGAAGAAATGTGCTTTCATTTCTGCCGCGTCGAACTGGAAAAAGGCTATTTCACCGATCAAGTTTTTCTCGATATGGGGCTTTGGCATTTTCCCGAAATTGGCGTCTACCGCGAGATGGATCACAACGTAGCACCTTGGAATCGCAAAACGCTGGGTATTTATCGTCCTGGAATAGCCAGCGGCGAGCTTCGGCTAAAAAATAACCGCGTGGTAAAAAGCTTTCACGCCGCTGGACCAGATACCGAGGGCTTCTTTCAGTTAAAATTTGCGTGGGACCAACTGGCGAGTTTTTTCTCGGTGTTGCAAGACCCCGATGCATTGCGGCCGCTTTATTCCAATACCTTAGATCAGCAATTGGTGAATCAACCAGAATTACAGCAAGCAATCCAAGCGCGAGCTGTTTGGAGCCGCCGGCTACGGCGTCCTGCTGCGGAACTGAGTCCGGGCTATGTTCGCCAACTGCTGTCTCCTTCAGGAAGAAGTTACTCGGCGTTCCTTTTGCGCGTCGAGAAAATCTGGGAAAGTGCGCGCTCCATCCTCGGGCGCTTACCGCCACCTGACAGTATATCGAGGGAAGAACAGCGAGTTCTCGTCGATATCCAACAGCGATTTGCATTTGCGTCGCTTCCAGCTGCTCGCCCCGTAACCGCCTCATCGAGAGCCCAAAAATAAAGTTGATCTCCTTTTTTAAAGGAGTATGTACCTCCTCGCGTGAGGTATTTATGAAACGTTTTGTGTTCTTAGCTTTGTTATTTATCGTCGATAAACCAGTATTTTCAATCACAACAGATGATTTCGCGGTGGACAATATCCTCGTTACGGACGAGCGCTATTTCAACGACGATACGCTGGTGATCGAAGGGACGCCGTTCCGAGTTGCCGGCCTGAAGGAGAATGTTACGAAAGAGTTTGAGGATGTGGGAACAGTACATGCCTCGAGTGGCTTTCCGCGTGGCTCCGTCGATATGCAGCAAGTGAGCTACACCGTGCAGCTGGAGTCGCTACCCGACAAACACCTGTTTGAGTTTGAATGCACTCAAGACCGACCTGCGAGTGAACGGCTCCGCTCGATTGGAGCGAAGACGACAGCAATGCAGTGTCCGTTTCGCTTTAGTATTTATGCCAAAGGGCTTCGCGTAATCTATCAGCCTAAAACGAGTAGCGTGACAGCAGCGCGTTCTCGGCAGCTAGCCACCTACTCCCGATGAGCGATGGAGTCCGTCTTTGAGCGAGGTCGAGAGTAAATGATAGTACCTTCGTAATAGATTCTGTTCTTCTGCAGGCAAGTCCCCGTGTCGTCCTTTTTCGTCGCGTATGCGTCCAATCTCGTACAGAGCAATAGCTGCAGCTACCGAGACGTTAAAGCTCTGAGTGAATCCTCGCATGGGAATGTGGCAACGAATGTCGGCGAGAGCGAGGGCCTCCTCGGACACCCCTTCGAGTTCTGCACCGAATAAAAGTGCTAAGGGCTTGGTGACATCCAGCTCGTGGATGGGAACAGAATCTTCCGGGTATGTCACCGCAATACGATAGCCCTTTGACTTTAGATGCAGCAGGCAATCTGTTGTAGATCGCCACCTGACGATATCGAGCCATTTTTCCGCACCCTGAGTTACGCGGCGCGAACTTTTTATTCTGCCTTCATTTCGAATCACATGAACTTGCTGGTAACCCAAAGATTCTGCCGATCGAAGCACAGCACTTACATTTCCTTTGTCGTAAAATTTCTCGAGCACTGGAATAATAGAGATGGTTCTTTGAGCGATGACTTCATCAATTTTTCGAAGTCTTTCCGTCGACAGCATCGCTTCTACCGTTTCAAACGGCTTGACGGGAAAATAGCGCGTCAATGCTTTCATCCACGCCGGCTCAAAGCGTTTGTCGAGAGTATCGTCCATATGCCCGAGCTTACCGCTGAATTGCAGGGGTTGCGAGTTTAGTAAAAGAACCGACCTTGTTTTTAAAAACTTACTGTGAGACGGATTCGATATGTTGATTTCATGTGCGCTCTTCTGTCACGCGCCCGTTGTGATCCCTGAGGTAGCTGGGAAACGTGCAGGCGAGGTTTCCCAAACATCCGAAGCCATGTTGCGAGCAGCGGAGTGGGTGGTGGCAAGTAAACCCGACCGCATCATTGTGCTCTCTCCCCATGCGACCCGCCTTGCAGAGAGTTTTTCTGTCTCTTCGGGCTCTGAAATCGAAGGCACCTTTTCTGAATTTGGCCACCCCGAAATTCATTTGCGATTTCCCAACTCCGGACTCTTGGGCGGAGCGCTTTGCATGCCGGAGCCTGAAGTCGCCATCAGAGTTTTGCCGGCGCCGCAGACCCAGCTCGATCATGGGTCTGCCGTGCCCCTGTATTTTTTGGAGCGAGCGGGATGGCATGGTCCGGTATTGGTCGTTGGATTTCCGGCAAATCCCAATCCCGCTGAATGCCACTCCTTGGGTTGCTGGCTTGCAGAGGTAACGCGCGGAGTGGGGGGTAGGACGGCCCTCTGTGCCTCTGGAGATATGAGTCATAGCCTTTCGCACGCTGCCCCCAATGGCTTTCATCCTAAGGCCAAAGCATTCGACGACTTTGTCGTGGAAAAAATCGCCGCTGGCGATCTCAGGGGGGCGCTGGAAATCCCAGAGTCGCTGCGCCATTCAGTGGGTGAGGACGTCGTCGATTGCTTGCATGTCGCGGCCGCGGCCGTGGACTTTTCGGCGCACAACCACAGGTTTTTTTCTTACGAAGGCCCGTTCGGCGTGGGATACTTGGTCGCAGGTTTATATGCAGACGCTGCTTAACGCTTAGAGAATTTTCGTAATATGTGGGATTTGTACGTCTATTCGGAGTTGCTTATCCGAATCGTCATGATTTTAGTTATTCCTCCCCGTCGCTCTCCTCAGGCCGCAAAATCTTGGCTTGTGCTGGTGATGTTCTTGCCCTGGCCGGGCCTGCTCATTTACTGGCTGGTCGGCCGACTCAAATTGCCCAAATGGCGGTACGAACAGTTTCGCAAAATCCCCATGGCACTCGCTCCAGCATCGCGGCTCTTGATAGAGCGGGGAAATGCGTCGGTAGCCAAGGTGGATGCCCAATGGCGCGGCTCCAATCGCTTAGCGCAGAATCTTGGCTACTTTCGGGCGCTGACGGGAAATAGCGTTGAAGTACTGACGGATTACGACGAAGGATTACGTCGGTTGCAAAAAGATATCGACGGGGCACGCGACCATGTTCACCTCTTGTTTTATATTTTTGCTTACGACAAGGCGACGATTCCAGTGATTGAAGCCCTGGCCCGTGCCACGGCACGGGGTGTGAAATGCCGCGTGCTCTACGATGCGGTGGGTTCTTCCACTTGGAAAAAGAAATTGCGACCCGTGTTTGAGAAGGCAGGAGTCGAAGCGCGCGAAGTGATGCCGGTGAGTCTGTTATTCGGAAAAAGCCTCCGCGCTGACTTAAGAAACCATCGGAAAATCGCAGTTATTGACGGAGAGACGGGATATACCGGCTCTCAGAACTTAATTGATTCACAGTGCGGTCCAGACCTCTTTAACGAGGAGCTGATGGCCCGTATTCAGGGCCCGGTCGTCTCTCAGTTGCAGTATGTGTTTCTATCCGACTGGTTCTTGGAAACCGAGGTGCCGCTTTTCTCGCCGTCTTTTTTTCCAGAAAGCACCAAGCCCGGAGAGGTTATCGCCCAGGTGCTACCGAGCGGCCCAGATTTCGAACGGCAGAACGCTGAGCACCTGATTATCGAACTTTGTCATCAAGCCAAAACTAAAATCGTTCTCACCACCCCCTATTTTATTCCGAGTGAGCCTTTGGTCCAGGCGCTTCAAACCGCCGTTTTGCGTGGTGTTCAAGTCCATCTCTTTCTTTCGCGCAAATCCGACAACCCTTTGGTGAATTGGGCTCAGGCTTCGTATTTTGAAGAACTCCTGGAAGGTGGCGTTCGGATTTACCTGTACGAGAAAAAGTTTCTCCACGCCAAGCATATGACCTTTGACGACGATATCGGGTGGATTGGCTCTAGCAATTTGGATATTCGTTCATTTGAGTTGAATGCCGAAATCAATGTGCTGTTCTACGATCAGACGGTCGTGGATAAGATGAAGCAGGTGCATGCCAAGTACTTGCGTTATTGCGAGAGTGTGGAGCTACCTGCCTGGCTAGAGCGCCCAACACTGATTCAAATGGGCGAAAATTTGGCTCGTCTCTGGAGTCCGCTGCTTTAATTCTTGGAGTTCTTTGTTGCGAGTCGACGAGGAATGCTTACAAAAGTCCATGGGTCAGTCGGCGCGGAGTGCACACGCACTTCAAAGTGCAGGTGAGGACCGGTGGCGTTTCCTGTGTCGCCGACGTACCCAAT
>JALHPX010000284.1 GCA_022842225.1 bacterium | reverse complement strand
GTGAAGTCTTCAAACATGGTGCGTTTGCCGCCCGATTTAGACTTTAACAAGGCTGTGCTAGTAGAGCCCTTAAGCGTTGTTCTGCATGCGCTGGATCGCGCGCATATTTCTCCAGAGTGCAGAGTTTTGATTTCGGGAGCGGGCGCGCTGGGACAGCTTGCCGTTCGCGTTTTGCAATGGATGCGCGTTCGGTCCCTTACTCTCGTCGATAGAAATGCCGAAAAGCTGGCTTCCTTTGGTTCCCAGATTCAAACTGTGTGTATTGCCGAAGCAGATTGGGAGAGCTGGACCGAGGCGCGGGCAGAGCAGTTCGACTTGTTTTTAGACTTTACCGGCGACGCGCAGACCTTGCCTAAAGCGGTGCGACTCCTTGCTCCTCAAGGGGAACTAATCTGCGCGGGAAATCCGAATGGCGGCACGGCATTTGATAAGAAGACGATCGATAAGATTCTGAGAAACGAAATCACCCTGCGCGGCACCTGGAACTCACTGCCGCAAACGGACTGGGTGCGCGCCATTGAGCTACTAGCCCAGGGCCTCAATGTAGAGAACATTATTTCGAGTGTTATTCCACTGTCCGAACTGCCCGCAACGCTTCAGGCGCTGTCCGAGCGCCGACGTTCCCGCCAACCCAGCAAGGTAGTAAAAGTGGTCGTTACTCCGTAGTGGAGTGCTGCTGCGTTTTTTGAATTTCTAGCACTGTAATAATCGCCATATTGACGATTTCATCGACGTCGCTCGTACGTTGCAAGACGTTGATGGGTTTGTTCATGCCCACCAGGATCGGCCCGATAGCTTCCGCTCCGCCGACGCGCTGCAAGAGTTTGTAGCAGATATTGGCCGATTGAAGATCTGGGAAAATCAGACAGTTGGCGCCGCCCTTGATGTCACAGAATGGAAAAGTCTCGTCGACAATCTCGGGCGAAACCGCCGTGTCAGCCTGCATCTCACCGTCGACCAAAATATCCGGTCGCCGCTGCTTCACATACTGCACTGCTTGGTGCACTTTTTCGCTGTAAGGGTGCTTGGTGCTTCCAAAATTACTAAACGAAAGCATCGCAACCTTAGGCTCGATATCAAAGAACCGCGCTTCATCCGCGCAGTGGATGGCGATATCCGCTAAATCAGAAGCAGTTGGGTCAATATTCACCGTGGTATCGGCGAAGAACAGGATACGCTCCTTAAAGAGCATCATGTAAATGCCTGCGATCTTCATTCCCTTTTTAGCGCCTACCGTCTGCAAAAACGGACGAACCGTGTCGGGGTAGGATTGGGTGATACCACTCAACAAACCATCCGCATCGCCGCAGTTGACCATCATCGACGCAAAATAGTTTTCGTTCTTCATCAACGAAAAAGCCTGATCCCGGCCCATGCCCTTGCGTTGGCGGCTCAGCCAGAAATCATCGGAATAGAGTTTGCGCTTGTCAGAAGTCGAAGGCGTGACGACTTGCACGGAATCCAAACTAGTCAGGCCCAGTTCTGCAATCGCTGCGCGGATGCGCCCTTCGTTGCCTAACAGAATGGGCTCGCAGATGCCTTCTTGGACGATGATGTCACACGCACGCAAAATCTTTTTGGCAGATCCTTCCGGAAATACAATCTTGGCCAACGGACGTTCGCGCTCGCCAGACGTACCGGTCATTTGCACTTTTTCTTTGATCGAACGCGCAAAGCTTTGGCGAATACCCAGTCGTTTTTCGAGTTGGATCTTGTATTCCTCGATATCGAGCTGAATCCGAGCAACTCCGCTATCCATCGCGGCTTGGGCGACAGCGGGAGCCACGGTGAGCAGCACTCGCGAATCGAACGGCGTTGGAATGATGTAGTCTTTGCTGAATTTAAACTTTTTACCGCCGTAGGCTTTTGAGACGCGGTCGGGCACGTCTTGCTGGGCCAATTTTGCCAACGCGCGAACCGCCGCGATCTTCATTTCGTCATTGATGGCGCGCGCGCGGACATCGAGTGCGCCTCTGAACAGAGAAGGGAATCCCAATACGTTGTTTACTTGATTGGGAAAATCAGACCGGCCTGTGGCCATTATGATATCGGGGCGAACCGCCTTGGCCTCGTCGTAGTCGATCTCCGGATCCGGATTAGCCATAGCGAAAACCAAGGCATTTTTAGCCATGGATTTTACCATGTCGGTGGTAACGGCCCCTTTAACCGATAATCCCACGAATACATCTGCGCCCTTGAGCGCTTCTTCCAACGTGCGAACCTTTTTCTTCGTCGCGAATTCGGCCTTGTACTCGTTCATGCCTTGGGTGCGCTCTTGAAAAATAACGCCCTGGCTGTCGCACATGATGAGATTTTCTACCCGCACACCCAGCTTGATGAACAAGCGCGCGCACGCGATCGACGCGGCTCCAGCACCGTTAAAAACTACGGTAACTTTGTCGATCTTCTTCTTGGTAAGTTCTAAGCCGTTCAAAAGAGCAGCAGATGAGATCACAGCCGTTCCATGCTGATCGTCATGAAAGACGGGAATCTGCATGGTGGCTTTGAGACGTTCTTCAATGATGAAGCACTCAGGAGCCTTGATGTCTTCTAAGTTGATCCCGCCAAAGGTGGGCTCCAAGAGCTGTACGCACTTTATAAATTCTTCGGGGTCTTCCGTCTTTAATTCGATGTCGAAGACATCGATATCCGCAAAGCGCTTAAAGAGGACGCCTTTGCCTTCCATGACGGGCTTAGCTGCGAGGGGGCCAAGATTTCCCAGTCCTAATACCGCCGTGCCGTTGCTCACAACAGCTACTAAATTTCCTTTTGCGGTGTACTTGTATGCGGCATCGGGCGATTGCGCGATGACCTTGCAAGGTTCTGCAACACCCGGCGAATAGGCCAGCGCCAGATCCCGCTGGGTCAGGCTCGCTTTAGTTGGGACGACTTCGATTTTTCCAGGGCGCCCAGAGCTATGATAATCCAGGGCCGCTTTGGTGATGTCCTTCGGTGTTTTTGCCACTGCAATTAATTAGCAGATACCGACGTGCCTTGGCTACTTCTTCGAAAGTGCCGCAATATCAATCACCAGTCGCCCCTCGTTCTCCAGAGGCTGGTGGATATTTACCGGGGAGTCGGCGGAGAAGGTGAATTCCATGGCGGTATCGCCATTTTCAATGGGCGGGTAGATCACGATTTTTTGAATGTGGGCGGACTTTTCGACCAGTCGCGAGAGCCGCTGTTTTTGCAGGTCGTTGCGATTCACTTTGTGGAAGGTCACTATCAATTTAGCGGGTTGGCTCAGGACGATTTCGCCCGTGTCTGTCTCGATCTTTTGGCTGGGGAGAAAACGCACTTGAAACTTCGGTGCCTGTTTTTTCTTTTCCAGCCCGTTGGCATTACTAAAATCAATTACCCAGCGTTCGAAACCGCCATGATCGGCCATCCGCAGATCATGCAATGTCGCTGGGAAGTCGGCTCCGCCTTCAAAAAAAACATCGGACCGATAAATCGGAGTTGGGGTCCGTGGAATCAGCGAAGGGGTGGCAGAAAAGGCGAACGTCGCTGCGTGTAGAGCAAAGGCCAAAATGTGGGTGAGCATATCCTTATTTTAGCATTTCTATCTGGTTCGTGGCCGAGAGGAGGATCTTTCGCGCCAGGCTAGATAGTGCCAGCGACTCGGTGTCCGCCAAATCGACCCAGCGGCCTTCCAAGGCTGGCTTTTTCTTTGGTCTCCACACCGTGGGTAACACGTGCAGGCGGTGGTGTGTCACAGCGTGTCGAATTTCTCCTAATTGGACCGTGGACGACGGAGCGTCGCAAACAGATTTCAGTGCCAGCTCCGCAGCCTCGGCCGAATCGCCTGGGCGATAGGGCAAGCTCCACAGCCCTTCCCACCATTCGCCTTGGGGGTGTTGTTGGAGGAGAACTTTGCCTTGGTGCACTGCAACTAAAGCGCTCCACCACAGATCCACCGGCTTGCGACGAGGTTTGCGCAAAGGGTAGCGAGTCGGCTCCCCAGACTGAAATCCCTGACAGCCAGTTGCCAGCGGGCAGCGCGTGCACTGGGGTTGATCCTTGCGGCAAACGGTAGCGCCCAATTCCATCAGCGCCTGGTTGAGCACTCGGGGCGAATCCGAGCATTCCACCCAGCGCCTGGCTTCTTCCCACAACCAATCTTTGGTCGCTTTGTCTTCGAGGGTTTTCTCCCATGCAAATACCCGGGTGAGGACTCGCTGCACGTTTCCGTCGACAATCGCTTCAGGTAAATCGAAAGCGATGCTCAAAATCGCGCCGGCAGTGTAGGGGCCCACGCCGGGAACTTCTAAGATTTCCTGGCGAGTTTTGGGGAAGGTGCCGGCATATTTATCCACGATAAACTGAGCGCCCTTTTGCAAGTTACGCGCGCGCGAGTAGTAGCCAAGTCCAGACCAAAGTGTCAGCACCTGATCGGTCGGAGCCTGGGCCAGTGCCTGGACCGTTGGAAATGCCGCGAGGAATCTTTCGAAGTAGGGGATTACAGTTGCAACCTGAGTTTGTTGCAGCATGACTTCGGAAATCCATATTCGATAGGGATCTGTGTTCGCTCGCCAGGGCAGGGTGCGATGGTTTTTTTTGTACCAGTTGGAAAGTGCTTGGACGTTTTTTGACTTTGGTTTGGGCATAGGGCTTTTCAAAGACATGGATATCATCCAGTTTCCGATGTTTGAAGACAATTACGGTTATCTACTCAGAGATGGAAAGACGGTCGCGATCGATCCGGGCGATGCGCCCGCCAC
>JALHPX010000283.1 GCA_022842225.1 bacterium | reverse complement strand
CGCGACAAGGTCGGCGACGCCATGATTTTGGGGCGTAGGAGTTCTAATTGAAAAACTCCCTTTCGATTTTCTTGCCGATTACCATAGCGTTGCTGCTGACATCGCTATTGACGCTGGCTCTTGGAGAAAGTCCTTTACTGGTTGCAGAGATTCTCGTTCGAGGTGCTTTCGGAAGTCCCACGGCCATTGGCTATACATTATATTACGCGACACCATTAATTTTCACGGGTCTCGCGGTCGCATGGTCGCTCCAGGCGGGCTTGTTTAACATTGGCGCCGAAGGGCAGATGACGATGGGCGGAATCGCTATGGCCGCTGCAGGTATTCTGGCTTCGGGCCTACCGAGCTATGTTGCTGTTCCGTTCGCGCTGCTGGCGGGAATGGTTGCCGGCGCATTATGGGCAAGTGCTGTCGCATGGCTAAAAATTCGCCGACAAGTTCACGAAGTTTTGGGCTCGATATTGTTTAATTTTATCAGTTATGGAATTGCAGGTTTTTTGATTCTGGATGTATTGCGAAATCGCGAATCACAGAATCCGGAAACTTTGCCAGTCGGGGCTGGATTTGAATTGATCACTTTCACGGAGTGGTTTGGTTTTGGTGGAACGAGCCCATTGAACTTAGCTTTTTTCTTTGCGATCGGAGTCGCGATCATTGTCGACATTGTTTTGCAGAGGACTATCTTTGGCTTGCGAGTTCGCTGGAAAGGTGGAGCACCAGAGTTTGCAAGACGATCGGGCATTTCGATTTCTTCAACAACGATAAAGACCTTCGCCATTTCTGGCGCCATTGCCGGACTCGCAGGGGCGTCCGTAGTATTGGGATATATGCATAAAGCGCGGGAAGGATTAGCCGGAGGCGCGGGTTTTGTTGGAATAGCCGTTGCGCTTTTAGGCGGTGGCCGCGCCTGGGGTGTGATTGCAGCTGCAATCCTGTTTGGCGCACTACAAAAGGGGGCCCTGGATTTAGATTTGGATACTGAGAATGTTTCTCGTGATATCTCAGTCGTCATTCAGGCGATTATCGTCTTGGCCGTTGCAGCTCGTGGTGCGATGACAGAATCCTTTCAGATTTTGAAAGCGAAACTGTTTCGTCCGAAAGAGGAGGGCCTTTAATGGACCTTCTCGTTGCCTTTCTTGAAAGCACGGTGCGCCTGAGCGTTCCACTTCTATTTGCAGCTCTGGGTGGCTTGATCTCTGAACGTTCCGGACTTGCGAACGTCGCCCTTGAAGGAAAAATTTTGGTTTCGGCCTTCGTTGCGGCTGCCGTTGCGGCGGTAACCGGAAATCCGTGGCTTGCCTTGTGCGCTGGAATTCTGAGCGGGGCGATAGGGGGATTCATATTCGGAGCACTATCCGTATTTACTCGAGCAGATCATATTGTAGTAGGGATTGCGTTTAACATGTTAGTGGCTGGCATTATTCCGACTCTCTGTCGCGCACTCTTTGGCAGCACCGGTGGGACGCCGCAATTGCCGCTCGAATCTCGAATGCCTGCGCCATTAGCTGGAGACCTCACGTTTTTTGGCTTTGCGCTGTTACTTTGTTGGATGTTGAGTTGGGCAATTCGAGAAACCAGGTGGGGACTTCGGCTGAAGGCCGCAGGCGAGCAGCCGGTTTCACTGATCGTACAAGGAGTAAATCCGAATCGGGTAAGAGTTTGGGCCTCCGTTTTGGCTGGAGCTTGTGTTGGATTTGGTGGAGTTGATTTAACCATGGTTCAGGGAAGCGGCTACATTCGTGACATGGCTGGCGGCCGAGGTTTTATTGCACTTGCGGCACTGATTCTAGGTGGCTGGCGCCCAGTTCCGACAGTTCTGGCTTGTTTGGTTTTTGCGGCAGCAGATGCGGCTCAACTGATGCTTCAGGGAAAATTGCTCTTTGGTGTTCATGTGCCGAATTCTTTGATTCAAATCACACCCTACGTTGTGACAATCGCTGTCCTCGCAGCGCGATTCTCAGGCAAGGGATTCTTAGCTCCCAAGGCGATCAATCAGCCGATTAATCCGTGATCACGACTCCATTTCACGCTGGCCTCAAGTGCGACTTGTGCTGGTAAAGGTTTAAATCCAAACTCCCGTGCAGCTTTGGTGTACTTGAACCAATGGTACATCGTGGAGGTCCATGCATTGTCCGAGTTGAGCGGTCCTTTACTGCCAACGGATTCAAGAAGGTCGCCAATTCTTCCAAGAGCAAAGATCACCGAGCGAGGAAGCGCATAAGCTGGCGGCTTGACACCAGCAATTGCTGCAATCCTATTGAATATCTCTTGTATGGTCAGATTCTCGCTGCAGGCGATGACGCGTTCGCCATTCATTCTGCTTCGATAAGCTTTGATACAGAGATCGACCACATCGTCGACGTGAACGACATTGGCTCCGCCAGGTGGGTAAACCGGCAGTTTCCCGCGTGCAACTTTGAGCTGGGCGCTCCGACTCCCTTTTTTCGCATCGCCCGGCCCGTAGATAGTGGAAGGATTTATCGCAACCGCTTCAATCGAACCGCGTTTTGTGGCTTCGAAAACAGCAGCTTCGGCGGCGTGTTTTGTATCGAAGTAACCAAGTCCCAGATGCGCAACATTGTAAGGTGAGTTTTCATCGAGCACTTGATCGGGCGTAAATCCAGCACCAATCGCCACCACGGACGACAGGTGCAAGAGTCGTGGCACCTGATTAGTTTCCATTGCTGAAATTATGTTTTTCGTGCCTTGCACATTCACGGCTTCCATGGCGGAGCGTTGAATTCGCGAGTACGCAATAAGTCCCGCGAGATGAAAGACACCTTGTACTCCTCGGCTAGCCTCGAGAAGCGATTCTTTATTGGTTACGTCGCCGAGTGCAACTTCGAGGGCTCGAGGATCGACATTCTCAATTTCCTCGAGTTTCGATTTCGATCGAACAAGTACGCGAACATCCATACCTTCGTCGAGCAGACGTTTAGTCAGTTGGTTTCCTAGAAACCCGGTTGCGCCAGTCACGAGCACTTTCATTGAAACCCCAATTCTAAGAAATGAAACATGACACTGCCTTAGCTGGACATACTCTCGCTTTGATCTTTATCATAACTATACTCTTTCTATGAATTGTGGAGGCTGAAAATGGGAGCTGATTTATTCAAAAACGTCTATCTGTTCAAAGATTTCAGCCCGCAAGAACTCGAAAGCTTGAGTTCAATATCAAAAGTGGAAACATTCAATCCAGGGGATGAGGTTTTTAGCCAAGGTGATGCGGCTCTGGCGCTCTTCGTAATTAAATTTGGAACTGTTCGCATTCGGCGTTCGGGTAAAGAAAACGCCGTCGACATTGCTCAACTGGGAACTGGCGGTCATTTTGGCGAAATGCCTTTTCTCGACGGGGAGTCTCGCTCCGCCACCGTTCAGGCCGTCGAACGCACGGAAATAATTCGAATTGATTTCGATAAGCTACGATCACTTTTAGAGAGCACGCCGTCGATGGCAGTAAAGGTTTACAAGGCGCTCGCTGTTTTTTTATGCGGACGGCTTCGCCTTACGACAATGGATCTTTCATTTTCGCGCGAAAAGAATATTCGTCACTTCTAAAGCCTGCCCGCCGAAAAGCGAGCATCACGAGTGTAGCGGCGATCCAACCGATGATAGCCCCGGCCAAAATATCGGCTGGGAAATGCACGCCGACATAGACGCGAGAAATCGCCACGGTTGCGGCAAAAATATAAGCCGCTAAGGCATAGGACGGAACCAATACTTGCACGGTTCTGGCGAGAGCAAAATTGTTAGCCGCATGGTTCGATGGAAACGACCAGCCTGAGTGGGAGTGAGTTCTCAATATTGGCTCTAGACCAACCGCTTCGGGTCGATCTCTTTGAACCCAGATCTTCACTCCGCGGTAGGCAAAGAAATCTGCAAGTCCCATGGAGAGACCTAGAATAACAATACCTATCGCCCAATTTTTGGACCGCAGTTTAGCTATAGCCCAAAAGTTAGTCTTATCTAGAAAAGCTGGAAGAAAGATTTGAATCAGAATCCACGAACCAACCATGAGCCAAAAAACTGGATCTTTGTGCAAATCTGTCATGAGCGGCAAAACAAGATCAAAAAACGGATTGGCCAAATCGCGATTGATAAGTTGGAACGTCTGATGATCAAGGGAAACCGGATTCATGCCTCATGATATATGCCGAAAGGGATAAAAAAGAAAAGGGCCAAGCGTCACGGCTTAGCCCTTTCAATTACGGACTTGGTACAAGAAAATTACTTGCAGTATTTATTGACGTTTTCAAGATCAAGCCGAGTGCTACGCCCACCTTTGGCTGCTGGTTCTGCCATAGCATCGTTTGCTTCTCGTAAAGCCTGGCCGCGTGATTTTCGTCCACCCGAGGCCTCCACGATTTCGCTTGCGCGGTTGAGAAGGAAGGTCACGTGCTCCCTCACTTCAGGGGAAAGTTCCTTAATATAGGTTCGCATCGCAAGACGATCGAAAGTAAGATCAGCTTGTTTGTCGGCCGTCAGACTCGCAAGTACGTCAGGCGCTTGATCCAATTTTACTCCCGCGGGAATATTCGATATCGCACGCAAGCGCGCGGCAGCTAGATCGCGGAACTCCGGAGACTGCATATTCTGGAAGATGTCCTTCAACGCCGTTTCGATCTCTGGGTCTTTGCTGTTTTTGCTCAGGTTCGATCTCTGGTTCGGGGAGAGGTCGGCGAGAAATCCTGAGCTGTCGAGTTTACCGTAGACAGTCGAACCCGCA
>JALHPX010000282.1 GCA_022842225.1 bacterium | reverse complement strand
GAGTGCCGCCGACCGGATATAAAGCGGGCACTGTAAGTCTAGAAACCACGGATCCCTACCGCGCCCTTAAGCGGAGGCAAATCTCAAGAAACTAAAAGCCCCCATGGCGGTCCGGTCGGCGGCACTCTGAAGGGGTGTGGCTAGCCGAACCAGCACTGCCCGGGTCTCGACTTCTGTGGATTGCTCCGTCGCTGCGCCCTCGCAACCCCTGCGGACATAAAAAAACGCCGTAAGCCCGGAGGCCTACGGCGCTTAACTCTTAATACTTTCTCGTCGTCTTAGCCTTTACCAAGCTGACGATCGATCACTTTCGCAAATTCTTCGGCAGGTAATGCACCACGGATGGGCACTCCGTTGACGAGGAACGCTGGTGTTCCGCGGAATTCGAATTTGTTCGCTTCTTCCACGTCCGCTTTGATCTTCTTGGCAACGGCATCGGACTTAATATCCTTGGCCAATTTCGCCATATCAACTTTGCCTTTGTATGCGCCAGCCAAAGTTTTCAAATGCTTTTCGCCATCGGCGCGCAGTTTGTCTTGGCTTGCGAACAGCTTGTCGTGGAAATCCAAAGCAGACTCAGGGCTCTGAATGCGGATGGCTTCGTAGTATTGAGCGGAAATCATTGCTTGGCCGTGGAACGGCAAGGGCAAGTGTTTTACCGTTACGCGGACTTTATCCGGGTACTTGTTTTTGATCTCGGCCATCGTGTTGGCGCCACGCGAGCAGAACGGGCACTCGAAGTCGGTGTATTCAACCACGGTGATTTTTGCGTCTTTTGCGCCACGGTACGCTTGCTCAGGTCCCAGGTAAGGCTTGAGGGGATCTTTGAAATACTTTTCCCGCTCTTCTTCCATTTTCTTAGCTTGGTCGGCAGCCTGTGTGCGGCGTTGCTCCATTTGAGCAAAAGCCATTGCCTCGGAAATAGGGCCTGGATTTTTCTTAATCGCGTTGGTGAGGATGTCAGGATTCTCTTCTAACAGCTTGGTCAGCTGACCTTTGCTCATCGATCCTGTGCAGGCACTCAGCAGCGCTAAGCAGACTAAAAAGCTTAACCCGTTGCGTAATGTTTTCACGACGTACTCTCCTTTTGTGTTTAAAAATCAAAGGCATCCTATCCCCACCCCTTGAGGTGAGCAAGAGCCGCGAAATAGGGGGCCTTGACTCCCGAAAGACCATTCCCATCTTTCCCTTTGAGAAAAGGAGAGTTCAATATGAGAACCGCATTAGAAATCTGGGCACAGCCCAAGCGATTTTGGGCGAGTGACTTTAACCAAATCGTAGATGACCTGTTCGCTTCGAGTTCACAGGGTGAGTACGAGGCCGCACCGGCACTTCGTCCGGCGTGTGATTTTGAAGAGACTGAGAGCCATTATCTCTTCAGCCTCGATATCCCGGGAATCCGGAAAGAGGATTTGAAAATCGAAGTGACGGGCGATTCTTTAACTGTGGAAGGTGAACGCAAGTCCAGCGGCCGTAGGGCTGATGAAAACCGTTTCTACACGGAGCGGAATTTCGGAAAGTTCAGTCGCGTCTTCACATTCCCAGTCGCAGTCGACACAGACAGCGTGGAAGCGGAATACGACAACGGAGTATTGCGCATTGCCCTAGCAAAACACGCAGCGGCGAAACCACGCAGAGTGGAGATAAAGGGCGAGGCGGCAAAACCTGGCTTCTTCGAGCGCTTCACTAAAGCAGTGGAGAAGGCAGTCGATAAGCCACAGTCGGATACGACAAAGCCACAAGCCTAAAACTCAGTTAGCACGCGTTAGTAAAAAAAGAGACCCACACCAGCGCCCCGCGACAGAAATGCCCGGGGCGCTGTTATTAGGTGCCGATCTAGTTTTCAGCTCAAACGGTGGCGGATTTTTCTTACGCACCGATTTTTACTTCGGCGCTACCCGTCGATATAATCCCTCAATGGTCCGCGCCTCCGGGGCAATCCTCATTGCCTCCATTGTTTTCTTTTCTTACCTGGTTCTTCGCGCGTTCCTGCAGTTTGATCTAGAGGGATACGATTTCCTCTACTACCACCTGCCATTTGCTTTGAAGATGTACGGCCGAACGACCTATCAATTATTCCCCTGGCTCGACGATCTGTATCAAGCCTATCCGCCGTTGGCCCATGCAGTGCAGGGTTTTTTGGTTTGGGCTACCGGGCACTTTCCCCTGGCTAATTCCATCGGCGCTCTCGCGGCGCTCCTTTTTTTGGCGACGATTCATTTGGGAGAAGAGCGCAAAGGCACTGCGGGATATTTTCTGCTCGCCTTTCTCTCCGTGCCGCTCTTGGTCCGACACGTCTCGATTGGATTGATCGATCTTTGGCTTGGTTGCTTTTTAGCACTCTCGTTCTATTGCTACTACAAGTGGGAAACCCAAAAGCACTTCTCCTGGCTGTGGCGATTAGGGATCTTTCTCGCCGTAGCCTGTTATTCCAAGTATCAGGCTTGGCCTATCGCCGCGGTGATTCTCACTGGCCTGCTTGTGAGTACTGTCAGAAGCCGAAACCACCGCGCGACTGCCCTTGTCGCAGCCATCGGACTTTGTTGCGCGGGGTGGCCTATACTTAATTGGCTCCGCTTCTCAAATCCTTCTTATCCCTATCCTTTCCCGTTTGCTTCCGAGCTACCCAGCACGGTCGATTTAAACCGCATTGCGAACCGCTTTATGCCGCCCTGGTTGATTCCGTATCCCAGGCCGGTGCGGTTTGTGGTTTCTTTTTTTGAATTGAGCCGCCTTAACTTTTCAGTTCCGCAGATGATTTGGACCAATGCAAGTTGGCAGCCCGGCGAACGAGAAAATTTCCATTATAAGCTGGGAGGTCTGTCGATGGTTTCGATGGCCATCCTACTACCCGCTGTTTTTGTCGCTTACAGGAAGCGGTTGATGCCAAAAGCAACGGCGATCGTTTTCGCCGTGGCTGTCGGAGTTGTCTCGATACTTCCGCAGTCGCATGAGTTGCGATACTGGCTTTTTATTCCCTTGGTTCTTTGTTTCTTCTTCTCGCGTTTGATGACAGAAGAGTCGGCACTCACCGAGCGTGTTCGGGCGCGACTGGTAACGGCATTGGCGTGCAGCGCGATTTTCACGATCTCATGTAATCAATGCTTTCTTTGGGATTTGCGCCCGTTGGTACAAAGAGCACCGGAGGCGGCCGTTGCCTATTGGCGGCAGGCTGCGGCCCGTGCCGATGATAAATTAATCCAGATACGTGCTCCGATGGAGCGGGCCATTTTCTGGTCAGGGCCTGATTTTAACTCTTATAAAGTCGTTCTCCCCGAGCACCGCCCATGAGATTATCTCTTCCAGAGACCTTCGTGTCCCAGGCCCCATTTATCGCCAGTATCCTCGTCTTTGGATGCTTAGTCCTGCGCGCAGTCACCCATTTGGATCTGGATGGCTCTGACTTTCTCTATTACCACCTGCCGTTTGCGCTAAAGATGTATGGCAAGACGACCTATCAATTGTTTCCATGGAGATGGCGATTTTCTGGGCCGGGCCGAATTTCAATGCCTACAAAGTGATTCTCCCCGAGTAACGACCATGAAGCTTCTCACGATCGTCGTTAATTTTAACCAAGTGCATGAGATCCAGTCCGCGCTCACGGGACTACTGGAGCATGTGGCGGTCGAGAACGTTGTCGTTGTCGATGATGGCTCGACAGATGGCTCACCTGAAATTGCAGAGGCCATGGGGATTCCCGTGATCCGCCACGAATCCAACCGAGGAATTGGAGCCGCGATCCGTACCGGGATTTTCTACGCCAAGGAAAACGACTTTCAGGCGGTCGTGATTTTCTCGTCGAATGGCAAAATGAGTCCCACGCAAATGCGGCGAGTCTGCGGGCCGGTTTTGGCGGGAACCGCGGATTATGTGCAAGGCTCTCGTTTTGCCAAGCAAGGGGAGAGTCTAAAGCTTCCGCTGCTGCGATGGTTTCTCATTCGAGCGTTTTCTTTGTTCGCGACAGCCATTCTTCGGCAGCGCTTTACCGATATCACCTGTGGCTACCGCGCCTACCGCATCAATTGGCTCTTTGAGGGGAATGTTCATCTAGGACAGCATTGGCTCGATCGCTACGAGATGGAATACTACATTCATTACAAAGCGTGCCGACATGGGCTGCGCATCCAAGAAGTCCCGGTCTCTATTCGTTATTCGCATCTAGCAACAGGCCGACATTCCAAGATCAAGCTCTCGCGCTCTGCGTGGTCAATCATTCGCCCGATGGTTTTGTTGCCACTCGGCTTAAAGCACTAGGGCAGTGAAAAAGCGGGGCCCGCAACTAACCTTCTATTGAGGAGTACCAGAGGACGGACTTAGAACCGTACGCCGTCAAAGCATCGATTTGAGCGTTTGCTCGACGACTGATGTCGCCCAAGATCGTTTTGACTTTGAAAGTGGGCGTTCAGCGCTGCAGGAGAGTGTAATAAGCGTTCCGAAAAGAACATTGTGAATGGGCCCAGAGGCGAGGTTTGCTTTCTCACTGCTCATTCCAGCCTCTCTCAAAATGGCCACAATTCGGTTTCGGCCGGCTTCAAGCATTTCATTGTAAAGTAAGGCGTCCGTCTTAGATCGCGATGCCCTCGTGAGAAATGTCATCAGGACGGTTGGGTGACTTGGGTATTTATTGACCCACTGGATATTTGCTTCGTTGATGGCGAGTAGCCGCTTACGAGTTGTTCTCTGCACCTTAAGCGTTTCTACGGTGACTGCCTGAAGAGTGCCAAAACACAG
>JALHPX010000281.1 GCA_022842225.1 bacterium | reverse complement strand
GCCGTCGGTCGTGACGACTACTTTGTCCTCGAACATTTCGCTGTAACCGCAGGAGGCCGATTGAATCGTCGGGGAGGCCACTCGTGTGGCTTGTTCGGTCTTAAGAACGTGGCCTAATTTCTCTTCCAAAGTCATCGCGCGCAGCGCTTCGTAACCATCCAAAATAAATTCGCCACGGGCCAGGCGCACGGTGGGTAATTTTTTAACGCTCGCTTTTTTAAGCGCCGAAAGCCCCTTGGCACATTCAATTGCTAGTTTCAGTGCTTTTTCCAAGCCTTTTTCGGTTAGGTCGGAAGTCGACGAGAATCCCCAGGCGCCGTCGACCAAAGCGCGGATGCCCACACCCGATTGCACGGAGGAGCGCAAATTTTTCAGCATTCCTTTTTGTACTTGGATGTTTTGCGTCTCGCGGCGGTGGTAGCGGAGCTCAGCCCATGCTGGGCTTTTCTGCGCCACTCGTTCCAGAATTTCTGAGATGGATTTGTTCACGATCCCTCCGAAGCTTTAAGAATAACAAGGCCAAAAAGACGCAAACCCAGGAGTGGTAAAAGACACTCGCTAGTTTAACACTGAATTGCAGCCAGACGGTTGGAACGGCATGGCTTAGGTAACGACTCAGCGACTCATTAAGCCCGAATTCGAGAGCTACTTCGAACACAATCAAAAGACAAACCCAAGGAAAGAGGCGCCAGCTCACCAAACTGCGGGAGTAGATCAATGCGGAAAGAGGCTTCTCTTGTGGAAATGAAATGGCCGCGGGAGTTGAGAATGCAAACACGGTCATGAAATAAATCGATGGCAAAAGGAGGGGCGTGCCAATAAAAAAAAGCAGCAGTGCGAGCAGCATCGCCGGGTACCAGCGGGCGGAAGTCTTCAAACCGGCCTTGAGCGACTCCGTGGCGCGGGCGGGCTCGCCCTTAGCTAGGCGCTCGATCCACAAAAACAGAGAAGCGTTTGACCATTCATAAAAAAATCCCGCGCAGCACGTGGCCACGAACAGGTATGCAGCCATCATCCACGGATTCTGCCAGTCCTCCGTTGAGATGAAATCGTTGGCAATATCCCCCACCACCGCGGGTACCGAGCACAGTCCAATTGCACCCGGCGCCGATGCGAAAGTTTTCCAGGTTTGTTTAAAGAGGGGCAGTATTCCGACGCGGTTCACCATTCTTTGACAAGTATAGTTGGTTTCTCTGATTCTGGCGTGGTGAAACCTTCCCGCATGCGAGTCATTCATACTTCAGGCACCGATAGAGAAATTGGCAGTCAACATGCCGAAATGTTGGGCGACGGGGTGCGTGAAGGCATGGTGCGGTTTTTCTCGCAGCTCTGGGAGCGACTCACGGATGCGGGGGGTAAAAGCCTCACTGGCAAAATCGCGCTTTCCACCTTTAAAAATTATGTGGCGCCTAGTTTGAAGGCGCGGCTGATTCGGCAGATTCCTCCTTTTGCGCGAGAACGCCTTGAGGGGATGGCGCAGACCTCAGGCATGTCCGTTGAAGAGCTCTATCCGCTCCTGGTGTTGCCTGATTTTGGTCCAGTCCTGCAGGCCATTCAGGGCCGGCTTTTCCCCAAGCGGTTTGTGGAGTTCCAGCCGCCCGCATTTGGTTGCTCGAGCTTTTTCGTTGGTAAACCCCATTTCTACTTCGGCAGAAATCTCGATTTTCCGGGCACGGCGTATTGGGATCGGTTTCCAGTCATCCAGTGCTTTGATCGCAAGGCGGGTTTGAAATTTATCGGCTTCACGTCTGCCGGCATTCCTTTTGGCGGTATCAGCGGCATTAACGAAGCGCAGATTTCGGTAGCGTTGCATCAGCATTTCACCAACCGTTACCGTTGGGATGGTGAGTTACCGTTTTTGATTGCGGAGAGAATTTTGCAGAATGCGACTACGCTGGATGAAGCGATCGCTATTTTGGAAAAGTCGCGCGTCGCTTCGGCTTGGGCGTTTCTCCTGGCAGATGGAAAATCCAGGATCGCGTGTATTGTTGAAGCTTTGCCCGATCGTATCTCCGTACGGCGATGGAGTGCTGCGGATTCGGGACTCGCACATAGCAATTACCTCGTATCTGAGTCGTGCCGCGACTGTGAGACATCTGCGTCAGCAAGAATGAGCTGGGATAATTTTTATCGACGCAATCGCATTGAAAGCGAACTCGCTCGCGTAGGTGAGGACTTTGAAGCGGCCATGGGAGTTAAATTATTGGGCGATGGCCTCGATCCGTACTGGGGAATGGAAAAGACTCTCAATCGCGTGGTCTCCCAGAACTACAACATCAAGAGCATGCTCTTTAATCTCGATGAGATGAAGGTGTGGATTGGGGAGAATAATGACGGCCCTGTACACCTTGGCCATTATCGCGAATACGATCTAGGGGCGATTTTCGCGGGCGGCACGGGAGAAACCGGCCGGATGTTGGAGGGCTACCGCTTTTCGCGGCCGGAATTAGAAGAGTCAAAAACTAATCTTATTAGCGGTTACGTCGCTGGTATGGATGGGTACCCCGATCAGGCCACTGCACTTTTGCAGAAATCGTTGGATGCGAGCTATTTTCCTGAGATCGAGCATGTGCGGTCCGTATTGCTCCTGCAGCAGGGGGACGCGCAGCGCGCCCTCGATGGGTTCAATCGAGCGCAGGGCTGGATTGAGACGCAGATGGAGAAAATTGGCAAGAAACAGCCTCCCCCGGAATTTTTCGAGTCCAAGCTTTTTGCCGCGCGCACACTGGATATCCTAGGAAAACGTTCGGAAGCTAAAAAGGCCTATCAGGCGCTTGCCTCGGATCCTCGTCTGCAGGACGACAACTTGCGCCGGATTGCAACTCGTTCGGGCCCTTACTCCCTCGCAAAAGCGCGATCGATTGTGATGCCATTCTCGGCGTATTCGCCGTTTCAATAGGAAGAAATTATTTGCCGGCGGCCGCTTGCTGAGTTGCTACGGCGATTTTCTCGGCGCCCGAGTTACGGGCGAGATCCATGATCTGCACTGCTTTTCCCAGCAGAATGCCTTCGTCGCCGCGGATGATGACGGTTTTATTGGCGGTTTTTTCGAGTTCCGCTTTGAGAAGCGCACCGAGATTATCGTCGGTAGCCGGGCTTTCATTGACGCGGATGTGGCCATCCTTGTCGACGGTAACGAAAAGCGGTTTCTGCTTGTCGGAATTCGCGGCCGCAGAGCTCTTGGCGCTGGGTAACTTCACCTGAAGGCCGCTCTCCATCATCGCTGTGCTGGTGAGCATGAAGATAATCAGCAGCACAAGAAAGACGTCGGTGAGCGGGGTGATATTAATCTCCGCTACAATCGCATCTTCTTCCGTATCTGAAAATTTCATCGCCATAAAGCGTGCCTTGTCCTTATTTTACGTGGGGACTGTTTTGCCCGACCGCTCGAAACTCTCGTCGATAAGTTCTTCAAGTGAGAGTCGGATCTGCGTCAAAGTTTGGTTGGCGAAAGTCGTGAACGCGTTGTAGGCCAACAGAGCTACAATCGCGACAATCAGACCTGCCGCAGTTGCGATCAACGCTTCGGAAATACCCGCAGAGACTACGGCAAATCCACCAGTGCCTTTTTGTGCCATTTCGTGGAAGGAGCGGATAATACCGACGACAGTTCCCAATAGGCCAATGAACGGGCTTGCGCTTCCGATGGTTCCCAGAATCCAAAGGTTCTTTTTCAGGTGCCCGGCTAATTTGGCTTTATTACGTTCGGTCAGGCGCTCCGTGGCTTCACGGCTTTTGCGACCATCGATAGTCGATAAAAAAATCTGCGCAATTTCTGGCTGCTCACGGTGGCAAACCTGCTTTGCTGAGGCAATATCGCCCGCCTGGAGGCTTTGCATGATGGATTGAGCGAGCCTGCGAAGTTTTGGGCGCAAGGTGAGGAACACATAGGTCCTCTCCATAATCACGGCCCAGCTCATCACCGACAAAATCAACAAGGGCCACATGACCCAGCCGCCGTGAAAAAACATTTCGAAGAGGCTGTTTCCGATCATTCTTTTCTCCTGTGCTTAAGCAATCCCAGCGACGATAGCAGATGGGCAAGGCCTACGCAAAGTGGAGGGAACTCACGCTTTTTTGAGCCAATGGAGGTGGGCCGAAATGGCCTGTTCGAGGCTGCGTTTGGGCGACCAGCTAAATTTCTGCCGGGCCAACTCAATCGAAGCCATGAGTTCCGGGGGGTCGCCGGCGCGACGGGGCTTCTCTTCGATAAACGCTTTCTTCCCCAGCGCTTTCTCGACCATGGCGATGACTTCTCGTACCGAAACAGACCGGCCGGAGCCAAGGTTGGCGCACTCACTGTGACCCGGGGGTTGCTTAAGCAGGTACTCGGCAGCAGCCAAGTGGGCATCGATTAGGTCTTCGATATGGAAAAAATCACGCAGGCAAGTGCCATCCGGAGTGTCGTAATCGGTGCCAAATATTTGAACGGGCTTTGCTTCAAGCGTCGCTCGAATCACGTTGGGCACAAGGTGCGTCTCTGGCTCGTGGTCTTCTCCATGGCTGCCATCTTCTAACGCACCTACTGGATTAAAATAGCGCAGATTCAAAATACGCAGCTGATGGGAGCGGGCTGAGTCGTTAAAGATTTCCTCTGCCAACTTCTTGGAAAGGCCGTAGGGAGATATGGGCGCTAACGGGGAGTTCTCGGTGAGGGGGAGTTTTGTGGGGGTACCGTAGACGGCGCAGGACGACGAGTGAATGATCACCGGTTTCTCGGCGAGTGCTGCACTCCATTTCGCCACTGCGTGCGC
>JALHPX010000280.1 GCA_022842225.1 bacterium | reverse complement strand
GAATTTCCCGAATTTGCAATTTTCGCCAAGAGATCGAACGGATTTAAGCGGTGCTTGTCCGCTGCCAATCGAACTGCCAAGGCTTTAGCAGCAAATTTCTTTGCCTCTTTGTTATCGATCTTGGCGTTTAAGCGCTCCACTGCCGCAGTCTGTCCGGCTTGAGTGAAGAACGGACGCGCCAATGAAAACGGAATGTATCCGCGGCGGAGCGCATTGTGCGCTTCGGTGCTGGCGAAACTTACCGGTGAAGGCAAGAGTGCGTAGCGCAGAGGAATCGACTGATAAGGAACCGTCGAAAACCCTAAGTCGCTGCGAATCTGATTCGTAACGTAACGATAGCCCCAGCGCGCGACGTTGAAGGCGCCGAGAGTTGCCATGAAAGGAGCGCTCAGCGTGTAGCGAGTTGCGTCGACAGCTGCTTGCGGCGCATTCAATGCGGCTCGCATTGGTGGCAATGTCGCCCAACTGAAGCACCACTTAATCCCCTTAATCACGAGTAGCTCGTTCGCCGAGTACTGAGACCAGCGTGAACCTAACTTGGCAAGAACCAGAGGCGACATCAAGAGCGCCAACTGTCCCGGCCACGAAAAGAGGATGGTTTTACCAATAGCCGCCGGCGATTTGAGGATCGGCATGTAGGGCGCGGCAACGTCCGTTGCCCACTGGCCAATCGGAGCGAGAGCATCGCCAACAGGCGCAAGTGCATCGCGCACTGGAGCCAATGCAGTTCCAATCGACGAGGTCACGTGTGGGATCCACTCAGTCGTGGCGAGATTCCACATGCCCATCATGGTCTCTGTTGCCCAGGTGACGTTGTTACCATTGGTCACGAGGTAATCGAGCGAAGCGGCAGAAGCGACAGCAAGGCCGCTGTAGAACAGGGGCTTTTTCAGCGCAGTACCAACCGCGCGCATGCGCTTAATGGGATCGTAGCGACCAAAACGTTTTTCGCTCCAGCCCTGAATGGCGTCCATGGTGCGGGTGAGGCCACGCTTTGGCTCTCCGCGAGTAGCGACGATAGTCTCTGCTTCTGTCACCAGGGCGGAGAAATACTTGTTCGCTTCTTCTAATTGAGAGGGCGTAAAGCGGTCGCGTAAAGCGTCGCGCGTGCCGTTTTCGTAGGCATCGAGCATTGCCTTAGCCAGGCGCACAGTGTGGGCGCGAGTCGCTTGTAATGTGCGCTTATCAATATTGCTCAATACTCCGCGCAAACCCGAGCTTTCGAATTCTTGTAGGCGTTGTGGATCGCCCAAGATAGCAGTCATCTCTTCCAACGCCGTTTGCGAAACACCTTGAGTGTCTCTTAAGCTTTCGGCGGTATCGGGATTCGCCATCGTCACCATTGCGTCGATAAACGGCTCTTGAATACCGACCTTAGCGGTCATTTTTTCTACCGTCTCAATTTCTGCGAGAGTCTCAGTGCCGTCGCCGTTATTGAGGAAGAAACCTAAGTTACCAGCATCAAACAGCGGCTCTCCGCTCTCTGTCTTTTCAGAAACGGCTTCGAGATCAGGTGCCACTTTGAAAGGCTTTACCATCTCGAGATTTTCTTTGAGCCGCACTACTAAATCGGAGCTTGCGTTTTTACGAATGCTCTCAGCGGTATTGGGGTTGAAATCGAGGCGTACCATTTGCGCCGCTGCGGAACGATCCGCTGGATCGACACGGCGTTGGAGAATGCGAACGTGGTCGATCCTCTTACCAACCGCTTTGTCTGCATTGCCCATGTAATAGAGTGGGAACCAGGTCTGGAAAAGCGAAGTGCGCAAAGCATCGACTTCGGCCGTGTAGTAATCGCCGTTCTCTAAAAGAATGTGGACGAATTCATTGTCCCAATCGAAATCGCGAACCGTGAAGTTTTCGCCGGCTAAGTTGGTGAGGTCGATAGTGTGAACGCGCTCATCGTCTTTGAGCGAGAAGCTAAGCTTGTTTCCATCTGCTTTCACTTCCAAAGCGTACTGGACGACGCCGTGTTGGTGCGCGCTGGCCGACCTGTCTAATTGGAGCTGAGAAATATCGAGAGGTTCAGCACCTGGTTTGGCGATCAGAGAGTGACCGAGAATGAAGCCGGTATTGCGGCGCCAGTTCTCTAAGTAAAAAGGAGCGTTGTTCTTTTTTGCGGCTGCAGCGGCAGCGGCAAATTCAGCAACGGCAGGAGAAACGTTTGATGGTTCTTCCTGAGAGCCGCCAACGGCAGTAACCGCAGGTGGGTTTTCACCCGCAGGGTCCGGCGCGTAGCTGAGAGAAGGGCCAAATGCGATTTGGGCAACTAATACAGCTAGTAGGACATCGTAAAATGTTTGGATCGTATATTTACGGTACGTGCGCTTATCAGTCAGCGAAACGGAAAGAGATTTAAAGCCATTTACCCAGTTCTTGAAGTTACCCGAATTCAAGATTCCTCCTAAAAGCTCACGTTACTAGTTGTGTTACGAAAAAAACGGCCCCCGCTTCGCCTAGAGTTTGTTGCCTTTAATTCTTTGCAATTTTTCAGTTGCGAAAGAATTTTTGCCGGACTACAAAGCGAGCACTTTTGCCTAATTTTTCGACTTAAGGCGTTATAGCAGAAGGACTTTTTATGTTGCAACGCATAATGTCTAGTCCGGTTAAAACAGTTTTCTTCGCAATTAACTTGCTGTAATCACGCTGGAAAAATTTAGAAATCTTGGCTCCGTCCCTCGGTTGTTGGAAGCGGAGTGTCGCTGCCCCATCCTTGTTGCCTCAAATTTGGGCTGCGTTGGACACACCGGCATTGGTTTGTTTGTGGCTGTTTTGAGGCGTCTTTATCAAATCGTTGTGCCAGCCTTCTGGCCCAAACTTTAACGCGAAACGAGGCTAGGGATACTGCGCCCTGGCCAAGAAAAAAAATAGATTGTGGTAAAATATCCGGGCCTTAAGAACTATTGAATTCACCCAGCACGAAGCACCAACACTTAGGAGATGGTATGAGCCGTTTTCATTTGAAGTACCTTTATGTCACCTTAGTAGGCCTCGTTTCGGCCTTTTCTGTACTCACCGCAGAACAGACAACGGAGATTCGAAACAACAAGCGCTCGATGGCAAACAACGAGGTTACCGTATTTGCCGCAGGAGAGAGCCGACCCGGGACCAATACGTCTTGGAGGGGGGGGCTGGGAGTTAATTTTCCTGCGGGCAGCTCCGTGCGGCTTTTGTCTGCTCAGCGACCCGCGATGGAGAGAATCCAGCCAGGAGAAAAGATTGTTACCACAGCCGCAACGACTAGCAGTGGTGGCTACAATAAAGCTCCTGCCACAACGGATGGTAAGGCCAATTCTCTTGCATTCGGCGCCGCCACTTGCACCCTTGTACCCGCAGGTCTCATGTACAACATGAATTTCTCGGTGTACCTGGATTCAAGCAACATAGACATCCAGAATTTCCCGACAAGCTACTCGATCCAGCAGAGAAACAATTTTATGTCTGCTCCGACTGGTAGCTGGGGCAGTGGGGTGAGTGATGAATCTACGCAGATAAGCTGTAGCGGTGCGACTGCCGGTTTTCCAATGACCTGCTACATTCAGGCGCGCATTCGGTACTACAACGGATCGGAAGAGGCGATTCTCAGCACGGTTGGGAAAATCTGTACTCACACCTCTGCTACTTCCGGCCCCACTTATTCTGACTATTGATCGGGCCTCCAAGCCGACGTTTCGCGGACAACCCGACGTAGGGTTGTCCGCGTTTTTTTTTTTTTTGCTTAAAAACGGAGCGGCAGTCCCCATGCGAAAAATTTACGAGCAAGCGGGGGCAGAGGTTGAAAGGCCCTTCATTCTGGCGGATTGACAAAGATTTTGGCTCAAGCTTTCCTAGATTTCTTTCTGGGTGAGCGGGGTAGGGTTGTTTCTAAGTCGATATCTCTTAGTTCTGCTTCTAGTCTTTTCAGTACCTGCGCAAGCGCTGTCGCCGTTTTTCGCATGCGCTAACTGGGTCGCTCGCGCGACCACCCGGCAGTATTGGCTCAACCAAGGTCCTTACGTCGCTGTCGTCGACCCGTATTCATCGGGAAGGTATCTAGCAGAGAGGCTCACTCGCCGAGGGTATCGAGTCCTCGCGGTGCACTCGTTCCCCGAAATTGTGGATGCCTTAAAGGGTTCGTATCGGGCCCGCTCGGTTGCGCGCGATTTCTATCCATCGGCCACAATCGACGTAGCGCAGATTGAGCAGATGGCGGATCGATTATCTCGCTATGCTTATCCGCATGTGAGCCGGGAAAAAGCGCTGCAGGCGATTTTTATTGGTTCGGAAAATGGGGTGGTATTGGGCGATGGCCTTTCGCATTTGCTCCACTTGCCCGGTAACGATCCGAAGCTCTCGCTCACCAAACGAGATAAAGCAAAAATGCACGAGCGCTTAGCGCTGCAGGGGCTTGCGCACATCCGCCATCGCAGAAGCAGTTCTTTGGCGAAGGTTTTGGAATGGATCTACGGGCCAGAAAACCAGGGGCGATTTCCCGTCGTCATCAAGCCGATAGATAGCGCGGCTACTCAAGGCGTGTCGATCTGCGAGACGGAAGAAGAAGTTCGCAACGCGTTTAAAGATTTAATGGAAGGTTCTGGTACGGGCTCGCGAACGGTTTTTAACTCGCGGATTAGCGAAGTATTGGTGCAGGAGTATTTGCAGGGCGTGGACTCGACGTCCACAGAAGAAGCCAGTGAATACGTCGTCAATACCATGAGCTCCAATGGGCGCCATATAGTCACGGATATAATTCGCTATCGGAAGCTGCGCGTGCAGCGAGCAAATGG
>JALHPX010000279.1 GCA_022842225.1 bacterium | reverse complement strand
TAAGCATTATTTTATATTGGATTGTCTTTAGGATACTCCATTGACGCACACGCTTTGTGAAAATTCTTTCAAAAAGCATTCAGCACACATCTCTTTGATCCGATGATCCATACGAAGACCTGGGTGGATCTCAACCTGGTTTTGACACGCAGGGCCGAACAAAAATGCAGAATATCGACGTCAAAAATAGAGCAGCCCGATTCACGGCAAATGCGCTGTTACTTTGTTTCGCGCTTTCTCTAGCACCAAACATTGCGACCGCACGTCCGCCCGATGATGCGGAGTTAAAAGCCGCTCCTCTGCTCGCGGCAGAAATTGCACATTGGGTGCGCAAACTTCCCAACGCACCTAAGTCGGTTTCGATTTTCAATGTGTTCACCAACACCCCGTTGGACCAAGATTTTAGCGCGATGGTAGAAGCAGAGGTTTTGCACTCGCTGAAGAAAGAAGACATCGCCGATGTCAGCTCCTGCTCGGAGTGCCGCGCTCCCCAAGTTGTACTCCAAGGGGAGAAACTCATCATTCGCAAAGGCACTCCCGACGCCGAAACATTAGAAAAACTGGGCGAGCGCCATCCCGTCGAAGCATTTCTCGTCATTGATATCAATCGCACCGGCTTTTACTTAATTGGGCAAGCGACGTTGTATCAGAATCCGTCAGGCGCTGTTTTGGCTGCGGAGCGCTTTGAAATTCCTGCTCTCAAGTTTGACGACACATCGGTGCAAGTTCTGTTCACGGGTGGCTTAGGCAATGTGCTGGGAGCCGCAACTTCTGGCGCTCCTTTTTCAACTGCATTCGGACTCGGCATCTACGAAGAGCTTGGCTTTGGTAAAGGCGGATTGACCTTAGGTACGATCTTAGGTGGGACAGCGGGAACACTCATCTACATCAACCCTTCGATTAGCTTCCGCGGACGATTTGGCGTGAGTGCTGTGACCTGGTCGCTGAACTTGGGTGCTGGTCTGGGATTGCTAAGCGGAGCACGCGGTATCAGCACACGCGTCGCTTACGACGTTTATTTGGGTACATGGGCATTAGTGGGCGCTGAAGTTGTTTACTACTTACCGGAGTCCGGCGTGACCCCTGCGATGAAAGGCTTTGCGGGCCTTCATTTGGGTTTCTCCATCGGTAGATAAGTTGCAAGGAAGCAATGTTTAGTCAGATTCTAAATCTGGGTTTTACAGTCTTTATCGCAAGCTTCTTGTTTGCGTGGGGCACGACGCCTATTCCCGAGACCGGCTTTAAAGTGCGCGAAACGGGAAACAAGATTGAAGTCACTAGCCCCTGGGGCGTTAAGTCCTACGAAACCGAGTTCAATCTCGGCGCGATGAAACACTATAAGATCGAGATCCCACTAGAAGACTTGCGCCCGGCGATGAAAGCCCAGATGGATCGCCCTGAATCGCCCCGTGAACTTGCATCCACGCCCGGCGCGCCTTCCCCTGCCGTTACCGGCAGCTGCGAGAACCCCAGAGGCAATCCCGAATATGCGGAACGCAAACCCAACGCGATTCCAGATACTCCCAGCGAATACGACAGCACCGACCGCCTCATACTCGAGGCGAATCATCTTTATAACCGCGGCAAATTCTATGAAGCCTCGGTTTACGTCGAAGAACTCATTCGCAAAAATCCGGGTTTTGTACGCGCCTGGGTGATGAAGGGCAGCTTGCTCTACGTACAAGGTTATTCCGATCTAGCTAAAAAAGCGTGGGCACAAGCCGCTGTACTTGATCCGGCCGATCCACAAGTAAAAGACATCCTGAAGAGGTACCCATGAGGCACCTGCGCAACCTAGTAGTACTTGCTTCGCTATTAAGCTCACTCGTCGTCTGGGCACAATCCGATCCGTACTTAGTGCAGCCACAAGTGCAATCGGATCTCGAAAACTTACTGGGTCGCATGATCCCTTCGGATCAGATCTTAGTCCAAGTCAGCACGGACGTCGGCCTGCGCCAAGAGCGCCAGATTGTAGAGGGCGAAACCATTACCACCTCCTCCGAAAAACCCAAAGAGCCGGTTAAAACAATGCCGGGTTTCTTGCCAGAAGTTCGTGACGAAGAGGAAAAACCGCCCCAGCGTTCGCGCCAAGTCTATCGCATGGTAGACCGCCCGTTCCTAAAGCTAGTGAGAGCAAGCATCACGTTTGACGACGAGCTAGAAGCCTCACTCATCGCGCGCGCGAAAGTTTTGGTCCAGAATTACCTGCGCACTGCCTATCCGAACCAGGCAATTGTCACTTTCTCCACGCTGCAAATGCTAAAGCCTAAAAAAGAGGTCAAAGCAGAAACTCCTTCCGAAGAAGAAAAGAAGAAAAAAGATCTAGCTGAGAAGCCACCCGAAGAACCCAAGAAGCCAGAAGACAAAGAACTAAGCCCTTGGGAAGAATACGGCCCATACGGACTAGCCGCCCTACTCGTACTGATGCTGTGGATGTACATGTCGCAATCACGCGCACGCGGCATTGCAGAAGCCCAAGCTCGCGCCGAACGCCGAAGCTCTTCCAACCAAGCTGCGAACCCCGGCATGTTTGGCATGGACGGACGCGGTGGGTTTATGAATCCGCTGCAGTACCTCAAAGGCTTTGGTGGAGCTGCGTCGCCAGATAGCGATACTAAAGTCACTCCGACAAATCGTGATTTGCGCAAGATCCTGCTGCATCGTTTCCTCTCGCGCTCGCAAGCCTTCCGTCGCTACTACCAACAAATGGGAGTCGAAAAGCAGGAAGAACTCTACGCCTGCCTCAAAGGCCCCGCGTACGACAACCTTCTCACCGGCCTAGCTATCAAACCGCCGTCGGGCGACATTCACACGCCACCCGAGAAAGACGAATTGCTCGAGCAACACGAAAAAGATTTTGAGGAATTTGTGCAAGCGAAAGACTGGCAAGACCGTCAGTTCTTTGGCTTTGTCCACGACATGAGTGACGAGCAATTGCTATCGCTCGTGAATCACCAGCGGCCACTAGCTGTGTGCTTGATGCTGCGTTTCATGACGCCGCACCAATCCGCGCTGATTCTAGATAGTTTACCGTCGAAAAAACGCCGCGAAATTTTAGAGCAGGCCAATCAAATGAATGGCGTCAGTTTTGCCGAAATCATGGGCGTTGAGCGCGAGATTCGCGAAAACGTGCAACGCATGCCTGCTCACATGTTTGGCTCTAACAAGGAAGACATTCTCTACTGGGGCTCGGTGCTGACTGAGGCTGAAAACCAAGACGGCATCTTAAAGGATATTGAGCAAACTAATCCGGGCATTTACCCAAGCCTAAAGAAGTACAAGTTCAAACTCGAAGATGCGGCTTCTCTGCCCAATACCCTCTTAGCCAAGATTCTGGCGGAGTCGGACAACGACGAAGTCTGCCTGGCTCTGGCCACGTGCCCACACGAATTGATTGAAGTGTTCCTTGATGCCGTGTCGCCCAAGCGCAAAGAAGTGATCGAATACGGTCTCGCTTCTTCTCGCGGCGCCAGCAGTCAGGAAAAAGCCGAAGCCCGCTTAAAGCTGACGAAACGTTTTAGAGAGGTCATGGCATGATTTTCAAACTCTTAGGCCTCTGCGGATTAGTCAGCTGTCTCTTAGTCGTATACTTCTATGAGACAACCTCGGGCGCTCAAGGCGTGATGCGCATTCTGCATTGGCCTGCAATGGTGTTGACGGGACTCGGACCCTTCGCTTTGATCTTTGTTGCCTGCGACGTGCACTCGATCTTTCGTGCGTTTGGCCTGATCCTGGGCCGCACTCCCCGCGCCCGTCAGAAAAAGTTTGAGCGCGAAGCGGTCATGCTGCAGAAACTGGCCCGCACGTTCTATAGCGATGGTCCACAAGTGTTTGAGCAAGTAAAAGTAAAAGGCCTCTCCGACTTCCTGGCACGCATGATCGAGCGCCTCGCAGTACGCATGCCTATCAGCGATATTCGCGACATCTTGGAACACGAACGAGATCGCCGACAGGTACGCTTAGTGCAAGCCATGCAAGTCTGCCAGCAAGGAGCCAAATACACGCCGTCGGTGGGAATGCTGGGAACCATCATGGGAATGACGCAGCTTTTGTCGTCGTTAGAGGATCCATCTCATCTCGGCTCACATATGAGCTTAGCATTACTCACTACTTTCTACGGACTCTTCTTTTCTCTGATTCTTTGGAACCCGTTTCAAGCCAAGATCGAACGCATTTTAGACGCTGAGATGGATGGGTATAACATGGCCGTGCGGTGGTTGGAGCTGATGGAATTGAAGAAGCCCGCCAACTACTTTGGCGATTCCATGGAAATGCCCAAGGCCAAGCGACCTCCCGCTGAGAAAGTCGCAGCTTAAAAATGGTACGCGGCAAACCTCGAAGACGACGCTACTCGCAGAAGCGACGCCATGACGGCGACGATGAGTTTCTTTGGCTCATTAGCTTGTCGGACTTGATGATCCTGCTTTTCATTTTCTTCGTCGTGATGTTTGCCTTCACGCACAATAAATTACAAAAAGCCGATATTCAGCGCATCTTGGCCAGCTTGCGCAATGAAAAGCTGCCGCCTACGCCCGTAGAAGTCATTGAGAAGAGCCTGCGTGATTGGGTGGTGGATCAGAAATTAAGTGAGCAGATTGAAGTTCGCAAAGAAGGCGACGACTTACTGATTGAGATTAAGGACAAGCTGCTTTTTGGCAGCGGCAGCGCCGTGGCTCACCCGGCAGGCCGCCAGATCATCTCGCTCATGGCTAAGACGATTTCGAATGTTCCTGAGCCCTACAAGGTGGGAATTGAAGGGCATACGGACGA
>JALHPX010000278.1 GCA_022842225.1 bacterium | reverse complement strand
AAATTTCGCGGAGCCTTGGAACTCGATTATTCCACTCTGCGATGGAATGCGGCGGCTTCTCAACTTCCCCAAGGTTGGAAGAAAGTTTTGGTTACGTTCTATGTCTGTGATGACACCAATCAAGACGGAAAATGCAGCACCGAGGAATTTGGGGATCAAGTACTACTTAATCCACCCACGTTTAAGGCCTGCCAGCTGCCAAGTGCAGTGGTGGCTCCCGCACGGTAGTGTCGAGAATACGGGCACGCTTAAAGGTAGTCACTTTAAGTCGTGTAAATTCAACGAGAACCGCCAACTTGCCGCCGGAGTGACTAAAAGTTCGTCAACTGCCGCACTACTTTACGGCTGTAAAGTTGGCATCTGAGTTGCTCTGTATAGGCTCGAGGCCAATCATGAATAAGAACTTTTTAGCTCTCTCGCTTGTATCGATGCTCCTAAGTGCCTGTTCCGGCGAAACGTTCCCGGAGCTTATGGGGTCGCCCTCCGTCACGGCAGATGGCCAAATCACGGGTGTCGAGATCACCGTGGGCCAGAATGAAAACACTTCCTCCTCCAACGACGGTGCTCAGGATCCTTCGAGTTCCGATCCGGTATCCCCTCCCGCAGTGCCTCCTGTGGTGCCAGAGGAGCCGGAGTATGTTTGCGTTCCTCCCATGGACATCAAATACGGTTTGATCAGCGTTCGTTGGGAAAAGCGCAATGGTGACGACAAGGCGATTGAAATCGCGGTAGCCCCTGTGGCGGAAGCCGCAAAAAAACTATCAAAATTGGAACTGAACCTCCAAAAATACAAAGAACTTCTCCGCACTGGCTGGGGCAACATGCAGTTGAAAGTCGTGCTCTGCGAAGACGCCGATAAAAACGGCAGCTGCTCCGAAAAGGAAATCCAACAGGTATTGCTCAGTGTGCGCGCACCCAACTTAATGAATTCGGGTAAGCAGGGATCCAGTCTTTCTTCTCACGATTCAGATTCCGAAGAGAGCGTCGAAGAATGTAGCTTAAAGGACATCAGCTATTCCGTCGCTGGCAGCCTAAGCTCCGAGCGCAGTTGCCATATCAAAATCAACAAGCGCAATGCGGCTCCCGTAGAGCTGAATCTGAAATTCTAAATACGGCCGGATTGGGCGCCTAAGGAACCTCATCCCTTTACGACCCCCGGGCTATCGCGTTAGCCTTTACCCTTAAGAGGAAACATGGGCGGCGAAGGATCCGCCCACCTTGAGGTAATTGCCCGATGCATTTGCTCTTTGATATCCACCTTGCGGCCACCTGTTTCATGACCGGCGTGATTTGGTTTGTTCAGCTCGTACACTATCCACTGTTTCCAGAATTCGAGTCGGGCAGTTTTGGAAAGACGATGAGCAAGCATCAATCACAAACTTCTTTCGTCGTTGTTCCGGCGATGGTGCTCGAATTAGCGACGGGAGTTTGGCTGGCCCTCACACTGTGGCACCGTACCTATTTGCCCGCTTTTACCCTCGCTCTTCTGCTGTGCGTTTGGCTAACTACTTTTTGCGTTAGCGCTCCGCTTCACGCGCGGTTGGAAAAGGGCTTTGATCGGAAGCTAACAGCAAAGCTAGTGGCTACTAATTGGGCGCGCACGTTGCTATGGACTGCTCGAAGCTTGCTATTGATCGCATTTGGCCGAGAAGTGTTTTCCCTATAACAGCCATAAGCCGTTCCAAATTCCTAAAACCCGCAAACCCTCCTAACCTTAGATTTAGGAGGATTAATCAATGAAATACATCGCACTCACTCTTTCGCTGCTCTCTACCGTCGGCATGGCGCGGGACCCTCAATTGCAAAATCACAACTTTGCCTCACTCAATCGTCGGGAGGCAAAAGTAACATTCAATGTCGGTTACCCCGGCTTGGGCGGTAAGGCCTGTGGCGTGGAACTTCGAGTTTCCAACCAATATGGTTCCAGTGACGGCTTAGAGCCATTGACCAAAGCGCTGGTCGTGAAAGAAGGCTTTTTCGAAAAAGAAGCACTCGAACTTCAAGCCAATAACGGAGCGACCGCTCAATACGTTTTTCCCGAAAGCTCCTTACACACGTATGTGACGAAAGTTCAGATTGAGACAGCATCCGGCAAATCGCTCGGATCGGTCATTCGCAAAAGTGTGAAGAAATCGGTCAATGACGATATCGAGCCACGGGTCATCGTACAGCTGATTGATTGCGAGTAGTTGTTCCACCTCGGGGGCGGGAGATGTTTTCCCGCCCTGCTTTTTTCCCCGTCTTAGATTTGCTTGGAGCTGAAGCTGTGCTCTAAACGAATAGATGAAAACCGAGTCCGGCAAAATCCCAAGTTTTTTGGGAACCCTTCGCGCGCAGTCGTTGAATCTCGCCTCTAAAGGCAATCCAGAGTGCGCAGCTGTTCTTGGTACTATGTTGATTGGCTTTGGTTGGGTCATTACCCTCGGCTACCTGGCCATCTACCTTTTGGCTTGGCGGCCGCTTGAGAGCCGGGAATTTCTTGCTTACGCCGTATCAGGTTTGGGGCTTCCCCTATTGGCGTTGTACTCCGCTAAAAAGCGTCGTCTAGTTTTGCACCGTTTTTTTTCTATCATCGTCTGCACGCATTTAGCTGGGTGTTTACTTTTCTGCGCGAGCACCTTCACCGAAAAACTGCTTCACAAGCTCCCCCATAGCAGCCTGTGGGCCCTTGCCTTAACGCTTCCGATCGCGTGGTTGACGCATGAAATTGGCTGGCGGATCGGAGTTTTTCTGCAGAATAACAACGAGAAATCGCCTCATTGGTTTTTGTTCTCGTGGCTTTGTCTGACCGCTGCCCTATTAGCCAACTCGCCCGGTCTTTGGCTGCAATTTCACTTGGGCCTTTCTTACGCCGCCTTTGGAGGGATGATTTGGTGGGTCCACCGAGTCTGGCTGCAACCTTCGCTCCAGCCATCCGGGCTGTTGTTTCTCAGGGTCACGGATGCTTTTTGGACTATCTGTTTCTTCATTTTCTCTCTTGGCGGCGGTTTTGACGTCGGAGAGGCAGTCATGGGCAACTTTTCTTTTTACGTCGGTCCGATGGAACTAGTGAAGTCCGGTCGCCGTCTTTTAACCGAAGTTCCAAGCCAGTATGGATTTCTCAGCATTTTACTTCCAGCTTGGCTTCCGATTCCGAGTGCCTGGACTTCGTTACAGGTAGCCTACGGCTCCGTGCTTTTTCTCCAAGCTCTACTTTCCTTCTCTATTTTTCGTGCAATCAACCCGTCCATCGGCAGCCGCAATTTTGCCGGGCTTTTGGCACTCCTTACCACCTTCCTCATCCCCGGAGCACGAACCGGTCTAGCCGGAGTGTGGGAGTATCCCAGTACCGGCGCTTACCGCTTTTTTTGGGTGACAGCACTCGCTGCCTGTCTCTTGGTGCCCTTTCGGAGAACGTGGATCCAACTTGTTTTGGTATCTCTCCTAGTGACAATTGGTTCGCTGTGGTCTGCGGAGAGTGCGGTTTACGTTGTCTGCACTTTTTCGTTTGTGACTTTGGTCGAAGCACTTCTTATCACTCATCGTCGTGAATGGAGCGCACACTGGAACACTTGGCTGACGCGATTTCTCGTCCCTGTAGCTACGTTACTTTGTTCCGTTGGTTTGGTTCTAGTTGCTTACGCTTATCGCTATGGTGTGGCTGCCGATTGGACTGCGTTCTTTGAGTATGCCCTCGCCTACACGTCCGGCTTCGGTTCGATTCCTATCGCACCGTGGGGCGCGGTGAATCTTCTTATATTGTTCTTGGCGGTGAGCGCCGCGGTGGCGATGCAGGGCTTGAATAAATCTTGCGCCGAAGCTGCAGCCTATTTTGCCCCGTTTGCCGTCGTATTAGCTACCGGGAGCTACTTTGTTTCGCGTAGTAACGACAGCAACGCGCTAAACCTTTGCGCTTGCTGGCTTCCGCTGCTTTGCCTGTTGTGGGTTCGAACGAAAGCCGACAGCCAATGGATTGCTGTCAGAGTGTGCGCGACTCTGGCAGCCCCGGTGGTGATCATGATGGGAGCGATCACGTTGCCTCTTTTTCCGAAGGCGCTCTTGAATCTAAAGGCCCAACCGCCCTTAGCATTGGAAGAGCGCGTACTTTTAACGCGACCCTCCGTTACAGATCCGCTCGTGCCACGAGTACTAGATTTAATCGGGAACTCTCCTCTGTCAGTGCTCATCGACTTGGACGGAGTTTTTCCTAGTATGAGTTTTCGCTCTGCGCACTTTACCCCCTGGCTGCCGGCCTATCCGTGGCAGGAGTTCAATATTTTGCCCGTGGAGCGACAGGCGGTTTACTTAGAGCGCTTTCTCAAGCGGAAGAAAGCGCCGCGCGCGTTTCTGCTCAAAGACTCGCGGCAACTATATCCGGCGGTCGATCGAGTTCTCCCCCAGCATTACCAGCGGGTCGCGGTGACGGATTTGGGACGAGGCTATTTTTTGGAAGAGTACCGGAGCGTGGTGGGGACGAGCGGCTCCGTCTTGGAATAGTTGAGAATTCTGAAGTTCTTAATTTTTGCTGGGTGATTGCGGCGTTCCTGGCAATAGATGGTAAACGCATTGAACTGCCGAAAGACCGAGTTCGTGCCATCGGCGGTAAACTCTTTCCAGCACTGCCACCAACTTTCTCCTCCCTGCACCCGAAACGAAATTTCGTTTCGGCCAGCAACCGTCGGGATCGGAACACTAAACTTTTTTGCATTCTCACTCTCTCCGGAAAACACGATCTCTCCACCGACTTCAATTTGGACGCGGATCCCCGGACGGATGGTCTCCAGAGTTCCCTCAATGCGCAGAGATTGTTTGGAACT
>JALHPX010000277.1 GCA_022842225.1 bacterium | reverse complement strand
ATTCTCAGTTTCTCGACGGCTGTTGCCGGCGGCTTATTGGCTTTGCAATGGACCACGCCCCGAGGGCTGCGCTGGGACAGACGCTGGGTCGTACTCCCTCTGACACTATGGATTGGAATCTTAGGGTTTGGCTGGCTGCGCCTGAGCGAAACTCCTACCCCCACCAAAAAACTCACTCTCGGATTAATTCAGGCCAATATTGGTTCGTTGGAGCGCTTAGAAGCGAGCCAGGGCTCGGTAAGCCTAGTCCAACGAATCCTCGATCGCTACCGCCGACTTTCGGAGCAGTCTCTATCGACGGCGCCGACACCCGATCTCTTGATCTGGCCAGAGACCGCGATGCCTTTTCTATTGGATGTGGACTACGGCTACGCCGCCACGCTCAAGCAATCCGTACGAGACTGGGGCAAGCCGCTCATCACCGGCGCTTATTCTCAGGTGCGCAACCAAGCTTTTAGCGGCGATTACAATGCCGCCGTTTTGCTTACGCCGAGTAACGACGGAAAATTATCCACGCAGATTTACGAGAAGAATATTCTGCTGGCGTTTGGTGAGTACTTCCCAATGGGCCACATTTTCCCCGTTCTCTACCGATGGTTTCCCCAAGTTTCTAACTTTCGCTGGGGCACGGATCAGAAAATCTTTGTCCTAGAAAATGGCACACGAGTCGGCATGACAGTTTGCTACGAAGCTATCGTGCCCACCTTTGTTCGCAAGGTGGCGCAAAACGGAATTCAAGTCCTGGTGAATCTTACCAATGATTCGTGGTTTGGCCCGACCTCGGAACCCTATCAGCACGCCGCGCTGTCTGTATTTCGCGCGGTAGAAAATCGCGTGCCGCTCGTGCGCGTCACTAATACAGGCACCACGCTTACTGTAGATCGCTACGGTAGAATGGGAGACAGCACTCCGATTTATGAACCTGCGTTCATCAACGCGGAAGTGGAGTACTCCCAAACGCCTTCTTCGACTGTGTTTATTCAGTGGGGCAATTGGTTTGTGTATCTGCTTTTCCTAGTCGGCGCCGTACTGCTTTTCATGCCCAGAAAACCACGAGGTTAAAGTTGTACCCTTTTTTCCTAGAGTCGATCCTTGGAGATAAGATCCTCATTCCGTCCTACGGGCTGTTTCTGGCCATTGCGTTTACCTGTAGTTACGTTGATTCCATCCGACGCGCCATTGCGGCCCGACTTGATCCCGCGCATATCGAAAATCTCTTTCTGATTTGCGTGCTGGGGAGTGTGTTGGGAAGCCGTGGCTTTCACGTTCTGTTCGAAAACTTTGCCTACTTTAAAGAGCACCCGATCCAGATGTTCTACTTCTGGCAAGGCGGCTTTACTTTCTACGGCGCCTTTATCGTCGCTGGTTTGGGGATGGTTTATTACGCCTACAAGAAACAGATTCCTATTCCCGCCTATTCCGACATCGCAGCCCCGTCGATTGCACTGGGACTTTTCATTGGAAGGCTCGGATGCTTACTTGCCGGTTGCTGCTGGGGAAGACCCACCGATCTGCCCTGGGGAATCACTTTTAACCATCCACACTCGTTTGCATCCCCGCTAGGCACCCCTCTACACCCCACTCAACTCTACGAATCACTGCTTTCTCTCGGCATTTATATCTATCTACTGTGGCGTGGAAAACACCGCAGCTACGCCGGCCAAGTCGCCATCCACGGCCTCATCCTTTATCCAATCGTCCGCATCTTCGTAGAATATTTCCGCGGCGACACCTACCGCGGCTTCGTCCTAGGCGGCACCCTCAGCACCTCGCAATTCATCTCAGTTCTTATCTTAATCCTGGCGATCCCAATCGCCTGGTATTGGAAACAAAGAGCGAAACATTAAGCATTAAGCCTAAAGCCTGAATCCTCATTCGTGGTGGTAGGGGTGCCCAGCAAGAATAGCAAACCCCCGATAGACCTGCTCAACCAAAACCAGCCAAGCTAAATCCTGCGGCAGTGTTCCCTTAGATAGACTCCACTTCTCGTGCGCGCTATCGGCGACAGAAGCGGGAATCCCAAACGGTCCGCCGATAAAAAAACAAACGGTCTTGATCGAGGGCTCGTCCTTCCAACCGCTGATTTTTTTGGAGAGTTCCTGAGAACTAAACTGCTTGCCGCGTTCGTCGAGTGCAATTCGGCGGGTAGAGGGTTCATTCCAAATCGCAGGCAAGTTGTAATCGTCCCCTGCTCCGCGCGACTTTGGCTCCAAGATTTCCGCGCTACAATAGGGCCGCAAACGACGGACATAGTCCGCGACTAATTCGGCAATTTCGGGCGACTTGCCTTTGGCTTGGCGGATAAAGACGACGCGCATGAGGCGCGTTCTATCACAGGTTTAAAACGCTTTGTTTAGAGCTTGCGCTAAATCGCCCCAGAGATCGTCGACGCTCTCGATGCCGACGGAGAGTCGGACCAAAGTATCGGTAATTCCCAGAGTTTTGCGCGTTTCGGCCGGAATCGACGCGTGGGTCATTATCGCCGGGTGGTCCACTAGCGACTCGACTCCGCCCAGGCTTTCGGCCAAGGAGAAGACTTTTAAAGACTCCAACATCCGCCGCGCATTCTCGATATCGCCCTTCATTTCAAAGGTAACGATACCTCCGCCGCCACGCATCTGCTCTTTAGCTACTTTGTACTGTGGATGCGAGCTCAGACCCGGGTAGTAAACGCGGTCGATGTTTTTATGCTTTTCAAGTTGCTGCGCGATGAAACTAGCCGACTTCTCATGCTGGCGCATGCGTATAGCCAACGTCTTTAATCCGCGCAGTACTAAAAACGCATCAAACGGACCTGAAATCCCACCGGTCGAATTCTGAATATGGTGGATGCGCTTGGCGAGATCGGCATCGTTCACCACCAACGCACCGCCAACCACATCGCTGTGGCCATTGAGGTACTTTGTCGTCGAGTGCAGCACGATATCTGCGCCGAGTTCCAAAGGCGTTTGAAAATAAGGGCTCGCGAAGGTGTTATCCACCAGTACTAGAGGCGGATTTTTCTGGGCTTTGGCCCACGTGGCAATTGCCGCGATGTCGATCACTTTCAAAAGCGGGTTAGTCGGCGTCTCCACCCAAATGAGCTTGGTCTTGGGAGTCACGTAGTCCGCCACACTCCCCTTGGTCAGATCGGCAAAAGTAACGCTGACACCATGGCGATTCCACACCGTTCTAAACAAACGGCTCGTGCCGCCATAGACATCGTCTACGCTCACGACGTGATCGCCCGTCTCCAGCAGGTGCATAATAATATCGGCCGCATTGCAACCAGCAGCGGTAGCAAAGCCAAACTGCCCGTTTTCCAAAGCCGCAAGCGATGTCTCCAGTGCCTTACGCGTGGGATTAGCAGTCCGGGAATAGTCGTAGCCTTTATGCTTACCCAACGATTCTTGGATATACGTACTCGTCGCAAAGATCGGCGTCATGATGGCGCCTGTCGTCGGATCGGGCTCCACCCCTGCGTGGACTGCCTTCGTATCGAAACTCTGTATATGCTTCTCGTAACTATCCATCTAACTACACTCCCGACTGCAGACTGAGATAACTAATTAAATCGATCTTAGTGATGATCTGACTAACGCGCCCCGCTTCGCATACCAACGCCACTTTCTCTGCCGAGAAGATATCGGTTAGCCGCTCCACGGGATCCGTGTCTTGAACCAAAGAGTATGCTTTATCGACGACAGATTGCACGGTGTCGGTTGGGCGCAGCGAGCCTTCGATTAACGGCCGCAAAAGTGCGCGCTCTTCCACTACGCCGAAAATTTCGCCGTCTTTCAAAACAGGAAGCTGCGAAATCCCCTCTTCACGCATCAAGCGAACGATCGAGTCCACGGTGTCGTTGAGATTGGCGACGACCATTTTCTTTTTCTTATTTAAGATGCGGATCATCTCACCAATAGTCGCATCGCGCTTGCGCTCTAGGTAACCGGCTTCGACCATCCATGCGTCGTTAAAGACTTTGCTCAGATAGCGATTTCCAGAATCCGGCAAAACAACGAGAACTTTCTGCGGCTTCTCCTGCTGTGCCATCCAGCGCATGGCGCCTACTACCGCCGCTCCAGAAGAGACTCCGACAAAGAGCCCCTCTTTTGTGAGCAACTGCCGAGTCATACGGTGCGATTCAGGATCTTCCACGCGCACAATCTCATCGACCACGGAGAAATCATTATTGCCAGGAATCATATCTTCGCCGATTCCCTCCATTTTGTAGGAGTGCATCTCTTTAATTTCACCCGTTTCAAAAACGTCTTTGAGGATCGAGCCTTTGGGATCGACGCCAATGATTTTGATCTTGGGATTTTTCTCCTTTAAGAAACGGCCAATGCCCGCGATGGTTCCGCAGGTGCCCATGCCCATGACTACCGCATCGATTTTGCCTTCGGTTTGTTTCCAAATCTCAGGGCCGGTAGTGGCGTAGTGTGTGTCCCGGTTATCGGTGTTGTGATACTGGCTGGTGTAAAAAGCGTTGGGAGTTTCTTTCGAAAGCCGCTCGGCCACGCTGTAATGAGAAAGCGGGGAATCCGGCGCAACACCCGTGGGTGTGATCACCACTTTGGCGCCAAAAGCTCTGAGATTCTGGCGTTTCTCTTCGCTCATTTTGTCTGGCAAGACGAAGATGCAGTTATAGCCCTTGACTGCGGCGGCAATCGCAAGGCCCATGCCGGTATTTCCCGATGTCGCTTCGACAACGGTGCCACCCGGCTTTAACAGCCCTTTTCGCTCCGCCGATTCGATCATCGAACGCCCGATGCGATCTTTGATCGATCCGCCCGGATTAAAAAATTCACATTTTGCGTAGAGCTCTCCGGGAACTCC
>JALHPX010000276.1 GCA_022842225.1 bacterium | reverse complement strand
CCCCGAAGCCATAAGCAAGCAGACAGAGAGCACTTCGCGGCTCATCGCCACCATGCCCTGTTTCCGAAACTCATCGCGACGATACTGCGTCGCTGTTTCGGTCTTGTCGTCCTGATTGTCGTCGTTTGATCCAGCCATGATTTAGCTTTAGCTAAGAAATCAGATTTGTTTAACGAGGGTAATCATTTCTGCGGAAGTCTCTGACAGAATGTGTTCCAAATAGCTCAAGTACTCAGGCGCCAGAATATAAAGCCCCGCCAACCCTGCCATGATCGTAATCGGAAAGCTAAAAAGCAAAAGATTCATCTGCGGCAAGAGCCGGGATAAGACTCCCAACCCAACCTGGCAGCAGAGAAGTAGTAGCGTAAAGGGCGCGGCCAAGCGAATGGCCAACCAGAACAACTTAGCTGTAATCGTCACTAAGAACTTGAGCAGCATCGCGCTACCTAGATCGAGGTGCACGGCTTGAGCGGTCACCTGAAAGCTCATGGCGAATACTTGCAGCACATCATGGTGCATATCGCAGATCCAAAACACGAGAATCGCCAGCCAGCTATGCAAGGGAACCATCGTCGATACCTGTGCACTGTTCTGCGGATCCATCAATCCCACCGTGCCAAATCCCATCTGCGTGCCCACAAAGTGCGCGGCCAAGTTGATCGCTTCAAAAGTAATGGTCCCGACAAAACCCATCAAAAGCCCCACGGCCGATTCTCTGAGCACCATCACCAATAGACCATCCACCGAAAGATCAATCGATGTGAGCGTCGAGCGCAGCACGGGATAGAGCGCGAGTGAGAACGTCAACGCAAACAGAATCTTGAAGTGATGCGGAATCGCTCGGTGCGAGAAGATCGGAGCCGCGACAAAAAGTCCCAGCAGGCGAAAAAAGATCGCGCCGATATCCAGGTACTGAATCCAATCCGCTGGGTAGAGTTGATTCATCGAATGATGCCGGGAATGCTTTCGTAGAGTTGAGTGGTGAAATTGACGATTAAGTCGAGCATCCAAGGGGCGAAGATGACAAAAGCCAGAAGCATGGCGAGGATCTTAGGCACTACCGCTAGAGTCGTTTCCGTGATCTGCGTCACAGCCTGGAACACGTTGGTGAGAACCCCTACCACCAGCCCAAAAGTAAGAACGGGTCCAGAGAGCAGCACCAACATCTTGATCGCCTGCCGAGTAATATCGAGTACGTGTTCCGATCCCATAAAAAACGCCTTTCTCTACCAGTTAACCGAAACTGCGAACCAACGAGCCAATCACTAACTGCCAACCATCTACGAGCACAAAGAGGATTAGCTTGAACGGCAGCGAGATAATTACCGGGGGCAACATCATCATCCCCATTGCCATCAGAATAGAAGCCACCACCATGTCGATAATTAGGAACGGGACGTAGATCAGAAATCCAATTTGAAATGCCGTCTTTAACTCCGAAATCATAAACGCCGGAATCAACAGATACGTTTCCACGTCTGCTTTCTTCTTTGGCGCTTCGGTCTTGGCGAGTTTAATAAACAGTCCGAGATCTTTGTCGCGCGTCTGCGCAAACATGAAGCTGCGTATCTTGGCTTCGGCATATCCTATCGCTTCGCGCTGGCTAATCTTGTTATCGAGATAGGGGCTTAAAGCCTCCTCGTGAATGCCCTTCCACACCGGCGCCATGATGAAGGTCGTGAGGAAGAGTGCTAATCCCACCAACAGTTGGTTTGGCGGCAGAACTTGAGTTCCAATAGCCTGACGCAAAAAAGAGAGCACGATGATGATGCGTACAAACGACGTCATCATAATGAGAATCGACGGAGCGAGACCCAAGATGGTCAGCAGTGCGAAGATCTTCAGTACGGTGGCCACTTGCTCGGGGCCTTGCGTCTGACTCAGGCCCGTCAGCTGGATTCCCGGCAACGCATCCGCATGCGCATGGTTCATCACCTGAACCATCAATTTGAGCCACAAAGTCGTCATGCCGACACTCCTGGTCCTTTGCGCCGACCATTCGGCGAATTGCCCGCTAGCTCTCTAACCTGCTCTTCCACTGCTTCGCGAAAGGTATCGCGCTCTAACTTGCTCTCGTCTTGATACTGCGCTTCGAGTTTGGGCAAGTGACTTAGAAGGCTAACGTGATTGGCTGTCACACCTACGAGGACAAATTCGCCGCCGACCTTTACAATCCCAACACCGGCTTTACCAGCGGGACCGACAGGTGAGTAAGCGAGAGTTTCGATGAGGAATTTTCGGCTGCCAAAAATATGGCCTTGTTTCTTAAGGTACTTCGCTCCGAAGTATGTTCCCGCGCCAGCGCCGCCTAATAGTAAGATTAGCAGCAGGCTTTGCAGCCAGCCCATCCCGCCTGTCCGAACTTCCTTGGGAGTTTCCACCGAGAATACCGGCTTCTGCTCGTCTTTAAGTAGACTCAAGGTAGCATCGCCGCTCTTGGGATACTCGATCGTGAGCAATGCTTGGCCATTGCTGGCGCGTAGCTGCACGCGCTCTTTGAGCTTGGCTTCAGAGCCGTTGATGGTGATCTTCGCCTTGACCGAACCATCGCGGCCCGGAAACAGGCGAATGCGGCTCACCAATGCATGGGGACTCGAGACATCCAACTGGGAGGCCAGTTCCTCGGAGATTTCCGTCCCAGGGAAACTTACTTCCACGGTGTTTTCTCGAATTTGCCAGTTCGGCGCGGCCGTCGCGTTTCCTTCCAAGCGGAATTGCACTTCAGCCTTGTCTCCGCCACCGACGTCAATCTTCTTCAGGACCAAAGACGACTTGGCCCAGCACGGGATGGACGCTAAGAGAAAGAGCACTCCCCATCGAAACAAACTCATGCCGCAGCTCCTAGTTCACGAATGCGTTCGGCGTGATTGACGATATCGGTCAAACGAATGCCGAATTTTTCGTTGATCACGATGACTTCTCCGCGAGCGACCACGCGGTTGTTCACCAAAACTTCCAGCGGCTCGCCGGCCAGTTTATTGAGTTCCATTACTGAACCCTTGTGGAGCTTTAAGAGGTCCTGCACCAGGATCTTGGTACGGCCTAATTCCACACTTACACGCAGTGGGATATCGAGGATAAAATCAAGATTTTTGCCCGTGGTATCTGCGGCAGCTGGCGTCTCTTCCGGAGCAGCGGTTACGGGGGCGGTAGCTTCGAGATTCTCTGTTACTGGCTTAGTCTCATCCATTTTTTTTACCTTTCTGAATTACGGATTCCATTTCGGTGACACGAACGGCGGTGTTGCCTCGAAAAAGGCCCATCATGCCCTTCATCTTGGGAACATCTTCAATAAAGACCGCTAGAGGACTTGCGGCGTCTTGGGTCAGGGTAATCACTTCGCCCGCCTTCCAATTTTTTAAATTGGCGACGTTTAAATCTGCATTGCCTAGCTCCGCGCGGATTTCCAATGGCAGTTGCATGATTTCATTCATCCAGTGCTCGGCCCACGTGCTGTTGTCGCGGCTATGCTCGTTGGTAACGTGCACACTGAGGTGAGATTGGATCGGGTCTAGCGCACGCAGTTGAATGACCAGCGTGAAGGGGCCCGAGAGATGTTCAAACTCCACTTCAAACGTCACCACCGCGACGACATCGGTTGTATGGATGCTGCCCACAAAAGCGGGGTTCGACTCCATACGCGAGTACTGCACCTGAATCGGATAGTTCAGGCGCCAAGCTTCTTCTAAGTCCTTGATACCCAGCTCGCAGATTTTGCGGATGATATTGTTCTCAATCGATGTGAATTCATCGCGTCCGCCCAATTTAGCGAACGGACGTTCCACTCCACCGTAATAGCCGTCGAGCAGTGCGTAGACGAGTTTGGAGGTCATCATCATGACCATGTGACCTTGCAACGAAGGGATGGAGAGAACATTGAGCGAGGTGGGGCGGAGCAGGTTCGACAGGTAATCGCCGAATTTGAGGTAATCGGTATTAGTGGCGCTAACAGTGACATTCTTCTTAAAGAAGTTAGAGAGCGACACGCGGAAGAGACGCGCAAAGCGTTCGTGTATCCCTTCCAAGCCGGCCAGGCGGCCGTGGTAAATTTTCTCCTGCGACGTTAAGTCGTAGGCGACCCAGTCATTCTTTTCCGCCTCGTTCTCGGCGGTATCGACGGAGCCGCTCGATACTGCGAGCAGCAACGCATCAATCTCTGATTGTGAAAGGACCTCGGACATGCGCGACCTCGGGTAGATCTAGTTGAAATGGAATTGGGTGAAGTAGATTTCGCGGATATTGCCGGTTTTCAACAGGCCATTGATCGATTTGATCAAATCCGCACGCAGTTTCTTGATGCCTTCCTTCTCGCGAAGTTCGGCATAAGTACGGCTGGTGAGTAATAAGATGATGGCATCACGCAGAGCTGGACGCTTGAGCGCAATCTCGTCTTCCAAGGCCGCGTTATCGAGTTCGATTTCCATTTGCATCTGGAGGAAACGCGGACCGCGATCGCTACTTATATTCACGAGAAAGCTTTCCAGTGGGTAGAGCACGCCTAGTTCGGGCGGGATAAACTCTTTAGCTGGGGCAGGCTTTTCTTCCTTTTCCTTTTGCGCCTGTTCGAGCTGCGCGGCCTTATCGGAAAGACCTTTCATTTTTTCCCAAAGCTGCGTGACGACGTAACCCAGCGCAGAGAGCACCACGGTATTGATCATCACCACAAGCAGAGTGACGAACGGCAGTTTGTCAGACTTCTTTTTTTCAACAGGCGCAGAGGTAGTCTCTGCTGCTTTCACTTCAGCGGCATCAGCCGGCATAAAGTCACTCCTAGTTTTCGTGGAATAAGAAAATGATGGATGGGTTCACCGACTATGTGTGCAATTGC
>JALHPX010000275.1 GCA_022842225.1 bacterium | reverse complement strand
TTCGGATCCATCGCCAGCCGCTGCATAATGCTGTCAACGGTCTTATTGGATACTTCCTGATTGGGAAAACGCAGAATAGGCATCAGCGCTAAAGAGCAATCATAGGTATCGTCAGTAGGCCCATTTCGCAGAGAGCCTTGCTTGATACCTTTTTCCACCGCGCGTTGTGCGCGCAGCACTTCCGACGGTAAATCCATGGCGAGAGCCTGGAGATAACCCTTTTGACGGATCCGCGCGACACGTTCCAAACCAGCCCAAGCCATCAAATTGGCGAAGCTGTGCTCCTGCCAGCCATCCCGCACTTCCCACAGCCCAGCATCAGGCACCGAAATGGTACGTGCGCAAAGCGTGGCTAAATGAGAGAGCAGCTCTTCGTGTTCTTTAGTCCTCAAATGGCGGAAGCGTTCGTCGAAAAATATCGGCGATAAAGTGAGAATCATCTCACCATAGACATCGTTCTGCACATGCTCGGCGGCCTGATTAAAACTCCGAACAGGGCCGCTGCTCTTAAATCCCACCCAATTGGACTGCGTCGTCTCCGGCAGTGGCAAGCCCTGTCCTAATGTATAAACGGGTGCCAAGCGCTCTTTTGCAGATTCATTCTGGTGGGCCAAATTAAGAAGAAATTTAAGAAACCCTTCCATCTCTTCAAAGTGGCCAAGATTGTGAAAAGCAGAGAGCGAAAAATAAGCATCGCGCAGCCAGCAATAGCGATAGTCCCAGTTGCGAGTATGGCCGACTTCTTCGGGAAGACTCGTCGTCAACGCCGCTAGAATCGCGCCGGTATCCTCGTAGCAATGCATCTTCAGTGTAAGCGCCGAACGGATTGTGTCCGCTTGAAAGAGCGATGGAATGGAGCAGTGCTTTACCCACATGCGCCAGTAATCAATCGTCTGAGAAAGAAACCGCTCGGTAAGTTGCGCTAAGTCTTCTTCAATGGCCCAGTCCCAAGTGAGACCAAAATAAATCGGCTCCGTAACGTGAAAGGCACTGTGCTCCGTTAAATACGTCAGCGGCATATTCGTCGTTAAGCGCATCAATGAGCCACGAATTTCAAAACGGAAATGGCTATTGCCCCGGTTGGCCCCAGCGGGAAGCTTGGACCAGCCTTGCACGGGAACGCACTCCACTCTTATCGACGGAGACCCATTGATCGGTTCCACTTTGCGAAAGAGGCTAATGGGTCGAAACATCCGGCCGTGCTGCTCAAAGCGCGGGCAGAAATCCGTCACACGAATGCCGTCACCGTTTGGCAGCGTGGACTCGGTTACGACGATATTCGTGTTTTCGACGTAATATTGTCGGCGCTTCACATTTTCAGATGTGTCTGCCAACGAAATTTTGAAATGCCCACCGTCGGGATCGAGTAACCGCCCGAAAACAGGCTCACTGTCCGGCTGAGGTAAGCAAAGCCAATCGACGGATCCGTCTTCTTGAATGTGTGCTGAGATTTGACAATTTCCGACCAACCCGAAGTGAAACACACTGAAGGGTGTAATTTAACTTCAAATCAAAGTAAACTCCGGCGCGATGCGATTGACACTTCGATTTGTTTTGCCGCTTGTTTTTGTTTTATCGGTGATCGGATACGCTGTGCTACCGCTCGTCGATAAATTAACGCTGAGCTGGTTCATGCGAGACTTGGAATCGCGCTCCCAAGTACTAGCAAGCAGCATGGAGCAAACGCTAGCTGAGCTATTTAGAGAGAAGAAACATTCCCAAATCGAGCCCTATCTAAAGCGCATCCAAGATGCAGGCAGAATTTATGCCATTGGTATTTGCGACCCCACCAGCGTGTTGCGTTACAAGACCGCGACATTTCCACCGACGTTAAAATGTTTCTCCAAAGCACTCACCGGCGATCCGATCTCGCAGACAGTCGACGTGCCAACGGGTATGCTTCAGAGCTCTGTATTTCTCCTTCAAGGAAACTCGGGCACGATCGGAAAACTGGTCTTTCTTCACGATATGAGTTTTGTGGCGCATCGGAGTGCCGAGACTCGTCGCTACATGCTCTATCTCTTTGTGATTGTCGGGCTGCTGATTTCGTTAGTGACGGTGGTGGTCGCACAACTGAGCTGGCGAGAGCTGGTGTTTCGTCTGCGCAAATCGCTGCGCGCGGGCAACGTTCTAAAAGGTATTCGCCAACTGCGTGGAACCGAGTTGGCTCCGCTAGCGAAGGATCTGCGCGCACTGATGCATGATATTGAAAACGACAGACGCTCGCGGGATGAGTCGCAAATGAACTGGACCCCCATCTCGCTAAAACAAATCTTAAAAGAAGACCTCTCCGGTGACGAGGTGCTTATCGTCGCTAACCGCGAGCCCTACTCTCACAATAAAAAGGGCGACAAGATCGAGATTCAGACTCCGGCGAGCGGACTCGTAACGGCGTTAGAACCAATCTTACGCGCCTGTTCGGGGACCTGGATTGCGCACGGCAGTGGCACTGCAGATCGACAGACGGTTGATAAATTTGATCACGTCAAGGTTCCACCTGATAATCCGTCCTACGAAATCCGACGCGTTTGGCTGACCAAGGAAGAAGAAGCCGGTTACTACTACGGATTCTCCAACGAAGGCTTGTGGCCGCTCTGCCATATTGCCCACACGCGCCCGACTTTTCGTCTGAGCGATTGGAAGGCCTACGTCGAAGTGAACAAAAAGTTCGCGCGTGCGGTAATTGAAGAAGCAAAGACGGATGATCCGGTTATTCTCGTGCAGGATTATCACTTCGCGCTTTTGCCCAAGATGGTGCGCGAAGAATTGCCCGACGCGACTATCATCACCTTCTGGCATATTCCGTGGCCAAATCCCGAGGCCTTTGGCATTTGTCCCTGGTACGAGGAAATTCTGCAGGGACTTCTCGGAAGCAGCATCTTAGGATTTCATACTCGCTTTCACTGCAACAATTTTGTCGATTCCGTCGATAGATTCCTCGAAGCGCGCATTGATCGCGAAACAAGTACGATTTCGTTCGGCCAGAAGTTAACGGCTGTAAAACATTACCCGATTTCGATCGAATGGCCATTAAACCCCAACAAAACCAAGCTTACGGTTTCTGAGTGCCGCGATTTCATTCGCAAAGAAAATGCCCTGCCGCCCGATAGACGGCTGGCAATGGGAGTAGACCGACTCGATTACACCAAAGGAATTTTGGAACGCTTCTTGTGGGTCGATAGTCTACTGACTCATCACCCAGAGTGGCTCGGCAAATTCTCGTTGATTCAAATCGCCGCACCCAGCCGCTCAAAAATCAGCCACTACCAAGACTTCGAGGCCCAAGTGCGAGCCTTAGCGAGCGAAATTAATTCTCGTCACGGCTTCGACGGCTACGAACCGATTTTATTGAAAATTGAGCACCACGATGTGGAGAAAGTGTTTCAGTACTACCGCGGCTGCGATGTTTGCGTTGTGAGCAGCCTGCACGATGGCATGAACCTAGTCGCCAAAGAATTCGTCGCGGGCCGCGACGACAACGAAGGCGTACTGATCTTGAGCCAATTCACCGGCGCCGCACGCGAATTACCAGAAGCACTGATCGTAAATCCCTACAACATCGATCAAGGCGCAACGGCCCTGCACATCGCGCTAGAAATGCCCGTCACCGAACAACGCGCCAGAATGCGTGCCATGCGCAACCTAATCCAAGAATTCAACGTCTACCGCTGGGCAGGCCGCATGCTCATGGACGCCGCCTTCACGCGCCGCAAAGCCCGCCTCAAAGGCCGAATGCGCGACAGCGAAACCTCTCTCCTCCCCAGCTCCATCTTCGAACGCAGCACCTTCGAGCCAAACCTAACTCGCTAGAGCCCGCCGTTGCGCGTGGTGCGAGACCAAGGCATCTCCGGTCTAACTCCAAATCCGACCCGATTATTTTACCCTGGCTCCACCAATGCCCTCCGACCGGACCTAAAGCGGGCAAAAAAACAGTCGGAGCCGCGGGTCTCTTCCGCGACCGGAGCGCGAGGAAAACCCATAGAAACTAAAAAGCCCCCGGGCGTTCCGGGCGGAGGGCACTGGCGGAGCCAGGGTAAAATAATCGGCCTCGGATTTCAGACCTTAGACCGGAGATGCCTTGGTCTCGCGCCACGCGCAACGACGGCAGGCCTAGCGCATAAACCAGTCGCGAATGAGTACGCCGCTTGGTGGGTTGTGTTTGAATCGGGATTGGAATTCGGTGAGGAGAGCTGTCTTTAGTTTTTCGACGCCGAATGTGTTTTTGAAGTCTTCAACGTTTTGTAGGGCTGCTACTTCGAAGACTGCGTCTCGTAAGGAGGCGCGGTTCATCTTCATCCACTGTTGACAAGCTTCCGACGGGCATTGCACGACGAGTGAGAATTGGGCGTAGACGACTCTTAAGTTGTTTTTCGCGCCGAACGTGACATTGAGATTATCAATTTCGTAGTCGTACGTTTTTCCGTTAGCGGGTGGCGCGTTAGTGGGCGCCTGTGCTGCCACGGTCGGCGCTGCTGCCTCGGGACGAGGCGTGTACGCCGCGACGATAATCCAAATAATGGCGAGCACGGTGGCGGTGGCTATCGTTGCGGCCAGAGTGACGTAAAGCCAGATCATGGCTTTGCCGCCCCAGCCGGCGCGTCGATAACCACGCGCCACCTCAGTCCATTCTCGGTCTGAAAAAATGCTCCCTTTTTGCATTCGCTTTACTCTGCGTGTTTATTTCCGTGCTTTTGAATCGCTTTGCGTGCCACTTCCGAGATCTTGGTGTTTAGCCAAGTGCCCAGGCGGGATTGCCAAGTGTAGTGAAGCGCGCGGTTAGCAACACCGGTAATGATGTTTTCAAACCAGTTAGGAAAAAATTTTCCTAACTCGACTTTGCCT
>JALHPX010000274.1 GCA_022842225.1 bacterium | reverse complement strand
ATGGGTGGCTGGGCGTCGAACAATAAGTACTCGCTCCTGGGCAGTCTGCGTAGCTCGTCGCAGATGATTAGCTATGAATTGTCGATGGGCCTATCGCTCGTGGCCGTGCTTATGACCTTTGACAGCGTGAGCCTCGGCGAAATTGCGGCTCGTCAGGGGGAGACGCTGATTAATCTGGGATTCTTCTCTATTCCTAAATGGGGCATTTTTGTTCAGCCCATTAGCTTCGTGATTTTTCTGACCTGTACGTACGCTGAGACCAACCGCCTGCCGTTCGATTTGCCTGAAGGCGAATCCGAAATCGTGGCAGGCTACCACTTGGAATACGGCTCGATGAAGTTTGCGACCTTCATGATGGCCGAATACGTGAACATGTTCACCGCCTCGGGTCTGGTAGCCGCGCTCTACTTCGGCGGCTGGCAGCTGCTGCCCGGAATGCAGCTGGGGCTAAACGCTTTAGGCCTGACCGGAATGCAATATGAAATTGCCCGCGTCGCCTTCCAAGTTGCGGCCTTCGTCGCCAAGACTTCCTTTTTCTTGTGGCTTTACGTTTGGGTGCGCTGGACGTTGCCGCGGTTTAGATACGATCAACTGATGGATCTCGGATGGAAGATCATGTTGCCACTCTCGTTGGCAAACGTGGTGCTCACCGGATTCTTGATTGCGCTCGGAGTGATCTGATGACGAACACTGTTGTAGTCCAGAGACGAAAGAGTTTTCTGCAAGGGCTGTACATTCTCGATGTGGCTAAGGGTTTAGCCATCACGATGAAGAACATGCTTTTTGCGAAAAAAGTGACGATTCAATATCCCGAAGAGAAACGCGATTATTCCGAGCGGTTCCGCGGCTTGCATTACATCAAGGGCGTTCAGGGTGTAGAAAACTGCACGGCTTGCATGCTTTGCCCCACGGTTTGTCCCGCGCTTTGCATTTCTATCGACGCGGGCGAGCGTGAAAACAAAGAAAAATACCCGAAGAAATTCGATATCGATCTTTTGCGCTGCATTTTCTGCGGCATGTGCGAAGAGGCTTGCCCTGAAGATGCGATCAAATTGAGCAATATTTACGAAATGGCGACTCCACATCGCAAAATCTTGCACAAGGATTATCTCGATATCCAACGAGGCAAGGACAAGAGCGGCACGACTTCTAAACTTAAAGGGAAGGGCGCTTTGCCTGCTCGCCCCGACTATTTCCCGCCGCCTCCGCGCTTTGAAGTCGATAAGGCGCTTCAGAAAAAAGGCGATGAGACAGGTGCTGTATGACGATTTCTCCTATTTTCTTCTATGTCTTTGCTGGGATGGCCACAGCGTTCGCGCTCATCACCATCCTTAAGAAGAGTCCAGCAGCGGCGGCGTTTAGCCTGGTGATGGTGTTCTTCTCGTTTGCGGGGATCTACGCCGTTCTAGGAGCTCACTTGGTGTCAGCGCTGCAAGTGATCGTCTATGCGGGCGCCATCATGGTCCTCTTTGTATTCGTCATTATGTTGCTGAACGCGGATTCGCCTAGTTTAGACGCCGCGCGATCGCCAATGTGGCTGCGGGCATTGGGGCTTGGCACCGGTGCTGTGTTGCTCTGCTTTTTCGTTTGGGCGTTTAGAAACAGCGCGCCCTTAGCAGCGACGGGTAATTACTCTGCTCAGCAGGTTGCGCAAATGGGTGGCAATACCCGCGTACTGTCTCGATTGTTGTTTTCAGAATGGGTTTACCCTTTTGAGTTAACGAGTGCTTTGATCCTTGCCGGGATCGTAGGTGCGGTTGCCATTGCTAAACGCAAGGTTCCCGGTGACGGAGGTGTTTCGTGAATGTTCCAGTTGTGCAGCCTTGGATTGTACTTTCTTTTTGCTCGGCTATTTTCTTTATCGGCCTAGCGGGTGTTCTGATTCGTCGCAACATCCTGATTATCATCATGTGCATCGAGCTAATGCTCAACGCCGTGAACCTCACCTTGGTGACTTACTCCGAAATTCTTAATGACTTGGGCGGCGAAATGGCCGTGTTCTTTGTCATTGTGGTTGCAGCGGTGGAAAGCGCGATAGGTCTTAGCTTGGTGATTGCCGTCTTTAGAACGTTGCGCACGGTCGATACCGATTCCATCCAGAGTTTAAGAGGATAACCGCCCATGCTTTCACTTATTGTTTTACTTCCTCTGCTAGGATTTTTAGCCAATGGCTTTTGGTACATGTCCCAGCTTAAGACGGAGCATAAGGCTCCGGCTCTGCAGGTAGGCGGTTTGGCCACTGGCGCAATTGGTGGTTCCTTTGTTATCGGGCTGATTTGCTTCTTTCGCCTGCTAGCAATGGAACCAGAACACCGCGTGATCGAGCAGACGCTCTTTTCGTGGATCTTTATCGATGGCTTGCATCTAGATTTCGCGTTCCGTTTGGATGCGCTTAATTCTCTCTTTGTGTTGGTGATTACCGGCGTCGGCACGCTGATCCATCTTTATTCCATTGGCTATATGAGCCACGATGCCTCGCCTGGAAAGTTCTTTGCCTACTTGAATCTTTTTTGCGCCTGCATGTTGGTGCTGGTACTTGGAGCTTCGTTACCCGTCTTGTTTCTGGGATGGGAAGGCGTGGGGCTTTGCAGTTATCTGCTGATTAGTTTTTGGTATACCGACGACGATAAAGCTAGTGCCGGTAAAAAGGCCTTCATCGTCAACCGTGTTGGCGATTTTGGTTTCTTGTTAGGCATGTTCTTAATTTTCACGACTTTTGGCACGCTCGATTTCACCCAACTCAAGATGGTCGTGATGAATGGCGCGCTATCACCGGCCCAGTTAGCGGCCGTCACGTCCATTTGCCTGCTGCTGTTTGTGGGCTGCATGGGCAAATCAGCCCAGATTCCGCTTTATGTTTGGTTGCCCGACGCGATGGCGGGTCCCACTCCCGTTTCGGCCCTTATCCACGCGGCGACCATGGTGACATCGGGTATTTATCTCGTCTCTCGACTCAATTTTCTCTACACGCTATCGCCCGACGCGATGTTGTTCGTGGCAATGATTGGTGCCCTAACGGCGCTGTTTGCCGCATCGATCGCCATCGCGCAAAATGACATCAAAAAGGTACTTGCTTATTCGACGGTATCGCAGCTGGGATACATGTTCCTAGCCTGCGGCGTCGGCGCTTATGTCAGCGGCGTCTTTCACGTTATTACTCACGCCTTCTTCAAAGCTCTCCTGTTTTTGGGCGCGGGTAGCGTGATCCACGGCATGCACGAAGAGCAAGACATCCAGAAGATGGGTGGATTGCGGAGCAAGATGCCGCGTACATTCTTGGTGTTTGCAGCGGGGTGGCTGGCCATTTGCGGAATTCCGCCGTTCTCGGGTTTCTTTTCCAAGGACGAAATTCTGTGGCAGGCTTTTAGCTCTTCTCGTTCCGAATTATGGCTGTGGCTCTTAGGAGTCGTAACGGCGTTGATGACGGCGTTCTACATGTCCCGTCTGTTTATTCTCACTTTCTTAGGCGAAGGCCGTTGGAAATCCCATGGCCATGCGAAACACGATAAGCACCACGATAACCATGCGCCACATGACCACGGCCACGCTCCCAAGGATGCCCACGCGCACCATGGCGGCGGCGAGCCGCACGAGTCGCCCTGGATTATGGTGGGACCGCTCGTCGCTCTTGCTGTCTTGAGTTTGATCGGTGGTTTTATCGGTATTCCGCATATGAGCTGGCTTGAACATTGGTTAGAGCCGATCATTCCTGGATTCGCGCCTATCAAAGATGGCGTACACCACGAAACGGAATGGGTGTTGATGGGCTTTAGCGTACTGGTGGCACTGATCGGCATGGGCGGCGCGTTTTTTATCTACGGCAATCGTGCTCGTACTGAATCGTTGCAGAATTCCTTGGCTGGCTTCTTAAAGACACTCGAGAACAAATGGTATGTAGACGAGATTTACGACGCAGCCATAGTTCGGCCGCTACGCGCTGTCTCGGTTTTTCTGTGGAAAAAAATCGACGTTTCCATCATCGATCGGACGGTGCTGGGATTTGGCAGTGTTTCCGAAATGTCGGGCGGAGTTCTGAGGGAATCTCAGACCGGCTCAACGCAGATTTACATCGTCACATTTGCAATCGGCCTCTTAGTTATTGTGGGGTATGCCCTGTATGGATTGGTTTAACGCACACTTGATTTCCTGGATTACTTTTCTGCCGCTCGCTTGGGCGTTGGGAGGTTTGTTTATTCCCGAGCGGCGCAGTGATCTGATTCGCCAATATACCTTGGCTGGATCCGTTCTTACGTTCCTGCTATCGCTGTTTCTGCTTACGGGTTTTGACAGTGTTAATGCTGGTTTCCAGTTTGCCGAAACCTGCGCCTGGGTTCCTAGCTTAGGGATTCATTACCGCGTTGGAATCGATGGCATCAGCCTTTGGTTGGTTTTGCTCACGACGTTTTTAACTCCCTTGGTGCTTTTGTCGTCGTGGTTTTCCGTTCATGAGAAAGAAAAGGCCTATTACTCGCTGCTCTTGGCTCTGGAGACGGCCATGTTGGGCGCGTTTGTAGCGACCGACGCATTTCTCTTCTATGTATTTTGGGAAGCAATGCTGGTTCCGATGTATTTTCTTGTCGGCATCTGGGGCGGCAAGGATCGCATCTACGCCGCGACGAAGCTGTTCCTCTACACCGTAGTCGGTTCGCTCTTGATGTTGGTTGCTATTTTTTACTTGGGCTATCAGTACCATCTCCAATCGGGGGCGGGTTATTCACTGTATCTACTAGACCTTTACTCCGTCCGTTTAGGAGGGGAGGGCTACCTCTCAGCGCAGTCGATTCTGTTTCTGGCTTTTGCCCTGGCGTTTTCCATCAAGGTCCCACTCTTTCCTTTGCACACTT
>JALHPX010000273.1 GCA_022842225.1 bacterium | reverse complement strand
AATGCCATTTGTTAAACCACTCGTTCTACCAACGGTGGCAGATGGGTGAGTTGACCCTGGAAGAATTAAAGGGCTACGCCAAGGAATACTACGCGTTTGAAAAAGAGTTTCCTCGCTTTCTAAGCTCCCTGCACAGCCGCTGCTCCAGCGCCCAAATGCGCCAATCGCTTTTACAGAATTTGATGCACGAAGAGCTTGGGCCAAACAACCACCCAGAGCTGTGGTTGCAATTTGCTGAGGGCATGGGGGTTGCGCGTGAAAACGTCGAAAACCACATCCACAGCGATGAAACCGAACATCTCTTGCGCACTTTCCGCAAGCATTGCTGGGCAGGATCGGTCGAAGAAGGCTTAGCTGCTTTGTATGCCTATGAATCCCAGCAGCCTGCGGTGGCGACGAAGAAGATTGAAGGCTTGGAAGCTTTCTACAACGTGCGCGCCGAATCGACGGTCGCCTTCTTCAAAGCACACGAGCACTACGATGTAGAGCATTCTCAAACTGAAGCAGAATTGCTCAACGAGATTTGCGATGATGAAGAAAAACAAGGCCGCGCCATCGAAGTGGCCCGCCAAGTTTCGCGCGCTCTTTATGAGTTCTTAGACGGAGTCGAGCGCCGTTACGGCAAAGCCGCCTAGTTCTCAAAATAGAACGGGCTTAAGTCACATCAGGAACCAACAACATGATTTCGCCCCGACACGTTTTAGTTGGCGTTTGCTTTATCCTTTCATTGAGTGCTTGCGTCACGACTCCCGAGTCGGGACGCAAAGCATTCATCGTCACTTCTGAATCCGAAGAAATGCACTTGGGCGATCAGGCCTACCAAGAAGTGCTGCAGAAAGAGCGCCCTTCTACCAATCAACGCTGGAATGAAATCCTTCAAAGAGTGGGACGCCGAATTGCGGCCGTCGCCAACAAGCCCGAGTACCAGTGGCAATTTCGCTTAATCGAATCCAAAGAGAAAAACGCATTCTGCTTACCCGGTGGCAAGGTGGCCTTCTACACCGGGATCTTTACACCTGCGCAGAATGAAGCGGCATTGGCCGCGGTGATGGGCCATGAAGTGGCGCATGCGACTGCAAGGCACGCGGGCCAGCGGATGACATTGGCCTTGGGCACTCAAGCCGGATTGGGAGCTCTGTCGCAAATCTTGGGCGGCGGTACTTCGGAAAATCGCAAGCTGTTGTTAGCAGCCTTGGGAATCGGCACGCAGGTGGGTGCGGTGTTGCCCTTTAGCCGCGCGAACGAATCGGAAGCCGATCAAATTGGTTTGGTGTACATGGCGCGCGCTGGATACGATCCGGAAGAAGCGCCGAAGTTCTGGGGACGCTTTGCTTCCGAAGGAGGCGCGCCGACGTTTTTATCGACGCATCCGAATAGTGGTGACCGCATGGCTGCACTCCAAGCGCAGCTTCCCAGTGTGGCTGCGGAGTACAGTCGCTCTCCTCGGTACGGCCAAGGCGATAAACTTTAAACGTCCTTTACTGGCTTCGGAGTGTGCTTTTCCAAAAACGGCGAGAGCAGTTCAATGGGGATAGGGAAGACTACCGTCGAACTATTTTCCGTCGCAATTTCCGCTAACGTTTGTAAGTAGCGCAATTGTAGTGCAGTTGGTTGCGTCGCTAATTTAGCGGCTGCTTCTACTAACTTCTCAGAAGCTTCCATCTCACCTTGGGCATTGATGATCTTGGCGCGGCGGGTTCTTTCAGCTACGGCTTGTTGGGCCAGAACGCGTTGCATTTCCTTGGGCAAGTCCACTTGCTTGATTTCCACAGCGATCACCTTGATGCCCCAGGGCTCGGTGTGAGCGTCTAAAATCTCTTGGATGCGCTTATTGAGATGTTCGCGCTCTGCGAGCAATTGATCCATCTCCACACTTCCTAGGACCGAGCGCAGAGTGGTTTGTGCGTACTGGAAAGTGCTCTCCAAATAACTCTCCACGTTGTTAATCGCCTTAATCGGATCGACGACCCGGAAGAGAACCACCGCGTTGACGACGATGGAGACGTTGTCCTTGGTGATAACGTCTTGTGGCGGCACATCGACGGTCACGATCCGAAGGCTGACGCGGACCATCCGATCCACACCCGGAATCAAGAAAATCAGGCCCGGCCCCTTGGCGCCAATCAGGCGGCCTAGGCGGAAGACCACACCCTTTTCGTATTCCTGCAGCACGCGCATGCCGGAAAACAAAAAGACACCAATCAAAATGAGAAAGAAAAAATTACCGATAATCATGGGTACTTCCTTTAGCTCTCAGCTTTACGTTCTCCGACGACTAAAAGCAAATTTCTCACGGACTTAACTTCGACGATGGAGCCAGAGGGGAATTCAGCGTCTTTTTCGCTGACCGCCGACCAAAGTTCGCCTTGGAGAAAAACTTTACCGTGCTTGGCGGTTACTTTGTTTTTTACTTCTGCCAACTCACCCACCAGTGCCTCCACCCCAGAACGTGGCTTTTGCATCCGCGACCGGTAAACCAGGTAGGCCAGCGTCACAATCGCGCCCACTAATAGAGTTGCCGTCGGTAAAATGATTTTCAGAGAAATCTGAAAAAGCGGATCGGTGGTGTCCATCAAGAAAAGCGAGCCCACGACAAAGGCAATCACACCGCCTGTGCCCAAGATTCCATACGTCGGTAAAAACAGCTCTCCTACCAATAGTCCAAATCCCACCAGCATCAGAGCTAGAGCGCCGTAGCTTATCGGCAGCAATTGAAAGCTCACTAAACTCAGAAGCACGCAGATGGCGCCTACCACTCCGGGCAAAATCAATCCCGGGTGCGAGAGTTCGATCCAAATGCACAAGGCGCCTAGGCTGAGGATCATGTAAGCCAGATTGGGATCGGAGAAGAAAGAGACAATGCGGTTCTTAATCTTAGCATCCCAACGGTCCCACTCGTAGCCACCTGCGGGCAGAGTGGTGACTCCGTTCTTGGACGCCTTTAGAACAAAACTAGGCAGCTTGGTCAGCAGGTCGTCGAGATCTTGCGCAACGAGATCGATCACGTTTTGCTTTAGCGCTTCATCCGCGGAAATCGACTCCGATGTTTTTACCGCTTTCTCGGCCCAATCGGTATTGCGGCCCTTGGACTTGGCGAGACTGCGTGCGAAAGCTGCGGTGTCATTGGTTATCTTGGTGGCCATTGTATCGTCCATTTTTTCACCGCCACCCGCGACTGGGTGAGCCGCGCCAATATTGGTACCGGGCGCCATCACCGCGACATCCGCGGCAAAAGTAATCAGCGCTCCGGCCGAGCCGGCATGTGCGCCGCGAGGCGCGACGAATACCACTACGGGAATGGGGGAGTTGAGCATTTCCTGAATTATCTGCCGTGTCGTCGACAAAAGGCCGCCCGGCGTGTTGAGACGGATAACTAAAAGCGGCGCGGCTTGGTCTTTGGCTCGTTGCAGGCTCTCGCTCACATGCGCGCCCATGCCGGGATTGATCGAATCCTCGATTTCAATGAGTGGGATCTTGAGCTTGCCGCTTTCGGCAAATAAGCCGGGGCTAGCGCAGAACGCTAGAAGGCTTAGGAAAAAAAATCGAAACGCGGGACAGCTATTTTTGGTTTTCATCTGACTTGTAAGGTTAGCAAGAACACGTTCGGAGGTCGAGTTAACGTAAGCCAAGCTTGTGCATGATCTTTTGCAGGCCTTCCCAGACCGGCTTTTTGAGCGCTGGATTAGCGAGCACTTCGTCGAGCGAATGGGTGTGCAAGTCGAGGGTGAGAGAGTCGCTAGTCGCGCCCAAGCCCACCCATGATTTAGCGACGGCTTGTCTCGGCTCGTTCCAGTTGGACAACGACCGAACGGACTGCGGATCCCTTACCGAGATAAGTCCAACGTCTGCGCTATTTATTCCCATCGCTGAGACCATGCGAGTAAGTAGCGCCAGGCCCGGTGCGGTGGGCTCGTTAAGGACGACAAAGATCACCGACAAAGTGGCTGCCGCAGGAGCTACTTGGGCCGGTGGTTCTGCGGTTACTTCGGCTGGCGGCGCAGTAGACGCCATGGCACTCGCTGCAAGGTGCGCCATCAGACGAGAAGTGGGAAAGCCTCGCCATTCCAAGCCTGAGTCGGCCCAGCTTTCTAACCATTCCGATGCCAAAAATTTTGAGTGTTCCGGGGCATTCATTGTTTCGCTGCAAACCGTAACAGGGCTTAAGGGGGAGTTTCAAGTAGCTGGGAGAGTTCCCATTTGGCGTTGAGAAGGCCGGGGAAATCCTCACAAAGGGAGCGGTACTCAGCCAGCGCGGTTTCACGGGCGCCCCGATCGCGGAGCAATCTCGCCACTGCTAGGCGGGGCTCCGGGCGACTAGGAGCGTTTTGCGCCGATAGCCGGTAGTGCTCTAGGGCGGCATCTGTCTGGCCGCTCGATTGTTCCCACTGCGCTAATTGAAAATGGCTGAACCACCCGCCGGGATTCTGCTGCACGGAATATTCAAAAACACTCCGGTCGTTTTTCCACGTCGGCAGAATCGAGTGGGTCTGAAAAATGAGAAATGCGATCCACAGTGATGCTCCTGCATAAGCTGGTTTTGCCGACAAAGTAGCGACCAGAATCCAGGCTCCTCCCAGCACTGCCAGATAGGCGTAGCGCGAGGCGACGGTGGAAATATGCTGATGCACAAATGGCAGAGCACCTAGCACGGGGAAAAGAGCGAGAAGAAAAAGCGCGGCGCCCAACTTGCCAATCAACGGCAGCTTTGCCGTCGATAAAAGGTACGCGGCGCCGGCAAAGAAAAGCGCTTCGGCAAACAGCATGAGCGCAGAGAGATTCTCCACCACCGCGGAGGGTGGACGGGCTAGATCGATAGAGAGTCTCTGAGGCAGTACGAAGCGTGAGAGGTAGAACGAA
>JALHPX010000272.1 GCA_022842225.1 bacterium | reverse complement strand
CGCCGTCTTTGGCAGCTTTTGCGGCGGATAGAGAAGCAACAGTCGCGGAAAAGAAAAAAGCGTTGGCCGCTTTTTTCCCGGCGGTCGATGTCACGGCAAATCAGGGACTCTTATCGGGAGGTAATCAGCGTTCCGCCTCCTCGCTCTCTCTGCAACTTACCGAGACTTTTTTTGATAGCGGCATCTCGATCTTAAATTATGATTCTTCGGCCCTGCGAAAGCAGATCTCAGAATTGAGTTATCAAAATGCACGGGATCTTCTGGCGCTCTCGGTGGCGCAACAGTTTGCGCGCTACTCGCTTAATCAAAACCTCTTGGAGGTGCAGCAGGCGCAGTTTGACACTGTCAAAAAGCAGCACACCACTATCGAGGCGCTTTACCGCCAAGGCGTAAAGACGCGCAAAGACTTCCTGCGCTTTACAACAGAACTTCGCCGAAACGAGATTGAGCTGGTTTCCGCCCGCACTGCCATTGAACGCTCCAGAGTGGAAATCAAACGCCTTATGGGATGGGATCATGGAGCGCCCATGCCGACGCAGTTTAAGGCCATCGCTGTCGACGTTAAATCAGTGGAGAAAATCCCGCAGCAAGCGCCCGACATCTCCGGGCACTTCCAATACCGCATCGCGAAGCTGCAATCGGAATTATTTGGCAACGACGTATCGGTTGCATCACGTAAATTTTGGCCCCAGCTCTTTCTCACCGCCGGGGCGAATTACGTTGAGGATGATTACTTGCGCGTGGGCCGTGGCATAGACGGCTTTTCAGGATCCAACTGGAATATACTAGCGACCGTAAAGTGGAATCTGATGGACTGGGGAATTCGCCGTCGCGACATTCAAGTTGCCAGCGCGCGAAAAATTCAACAGGAGCGCCAGATCCGCGATAGCTTGAATACCTTTGCAGCGGAGAACGAAAAGCTGCTCCTGGGTTTGCAGCAGATCCACGCCAACTTTAAATTAAGCCAAGAGCTGCTCGACTTAGAGACCAAGACTTACGAGTTTCTTCGAGTGGAGTATCAAAACGGCAAAGTCAGTTATCTGGATTTGATTGTTGGCTTGCGCGATCTCCTGAGCGCGAAAGTGAAACTTTTCACTTCGTATTTTGAGTTACAGGAACTTCTTTTTCAGTTCCGTTACCATGAAGGCCGCCTCTATGAAACGTTCCAAGAAGCTTAAAAAGACACTCTCCGCTTTCGTCGTGCTGGTCCTCGCCGGGGGCCTCTACTATTTCATGCGCGAAAAGACTCCCGATCCGAAAGATCGCCTGGGCCTGACTGTTCGGGAAAAAATCGTGCAACGGGTGACGCTAGCGGGAAACATCGAGCCCAACCGCATGAGCGCCCTGAACGCACCTTACGAAGGCTACATCCAGAAGCTCTATGTAAAGTTGGGCCAAAAAGTGAAAAAGGGCGAGCCGCTCGTGAGCATCGTGCAGTCGCTCAATGCCGGAGATGAATCGTTCCCCATTCGAGCACCTTTTGACGGCACCGTCGTGCAATTGCTCAAGACAGAAGGCCAATTCGTTAAGCCAGGCGATGTGAAAGACTACATCATGCGCATCGACGATCTCAGTCGGCTCTTTATTCATGCCAACGCTCCCGAGATCGATATGGTGAAAGTTCGCAAGAATCAAAAGACCGACATCAAGGCCTCGGCAATTTTGAATCGAACTTATGAAGGGGTAGTGCGTGAAATTTCCCTTGCCGCTACCGCCCGAGAACAATGGGGATCGCGTGCTCAGATTGAGTACTTGATCAAAATGGAGATTCTCAATTTCGACGAAGCGCTCAAACCCGGAATGTCGTGTCTGATTGATATCGTCACGAATGAAAAGGATGGAGTGATCGCTCTCGCCCACGAGTTTATTCACTTAGACGGCGACAATCCTTTTGTCGTCTTGGAAGACGGCAGCAAAGTGCCCATCAAACTGGGAATTCAAAACGAAGCCGTCTCCGAAGTTTTAGAGGGAGTCAAAGAAGGCACCAAAGTTCGCCAGGTAGATTTCATGCAGGTGCCGGAGAACTCGTAATGCAACACGTTCTGGAAACGAGCGGCCTGTGGTTTAGCTACCGACGGCAAGGCTCTGAACCCACCGCCATCTTAAAAGGCGTGAATCTCCACGTCGATGAAGGTGAGCTAGTTGCTATTAAGGGGCCTTCGGGCTCTGGCAAGTCCACCCTGCTCTATATCTTAAGCGGCTTGCTGGGTCCCTACGACGGACGGGTTTCGCTGCTGGGGAAAGATCTCGCCGACTTTTCCGAGCCCGAGCTAGCCGCCATCCGCAATCGGCACATCGGCTTTGTCTTCCAGCAGTTTTATCTGCTGCCCAAGTTAAATCTGCTGCAGAACATTTTGATTCCGGGTCAGTATCGTGGCGCCGAATTTACCGAGGGTGATGAAGCCCTGGTGGAACGTGCGCGCGCGATAGCCCGCAAAATCGATCTCGGAGATCGCCTCAATCACTATCCCAATCAGCTTTCTGGCGGCCAGCAACAGCGCGTGGCTATTGCCCGCGCGCTGCTTAACGATCCCAGTATTATCCTGGCCGATGAACCAACGGGCAGCTTGGACACCGCCAACTCCGAGCAGATTCTGCGAATCCTGCGCCAAAGCGTCGACGAGGGGCGGTCGGCGCTGATCATCACTCACGACTCAGAAGTGGCGAGTCGTTGTGACCGAGTAATTTCGTTTCGCGATGGCGTGATCGAGGAAGATAAAAAGCCAGCCAAACGCCCTTCTACTCGTCGAGAAGATAAGCCGACGCCCCCACCGCGCCGGCTCAAGCCTTGGGAAACCGTCGAACATTTTTTTCAAGCCTGCATTGCACTGGTGCCCTCTGCCACTCGAAACTTAATGCACAACAAGGGGCGCTCCGTGCTGACAATGATGGGCATCGTGATTGGTATCGCTGCCATTCTCTCCATGCTCACGATCGGCAAATTTACCGAGAAGAAGATATTGGAGTCTTACGCAGAACTAGGCGTAAATACGCTCGCGGTATATGGCTACCCAAACTGGGATCTCAAGGCGACGGATAAAGTGCCTTCGATGTTTCAGGCATTCGACTGGGAGAAAGATATCAGCCACCTGGATAAGACGTTTCCTCAAATTGAGCGCGCTACTCCGATGATGGTCTCTTGGGATAACCGGGCAAATTTTGGCGGCAAATCGATTGAATCGGAAGTCCGAGTCATGGGCGTCACCGCGGATGGTCTTGAGATCATGAATCGCAAATTGGCGATGGGCACGGGGTTTACCCCTGTGCATGTGCAGCAGCGCATGGCAGTTTGTATAATCGGGCACGAAATATTTCAGCGTCTTTTCTCGACGACAAACCCGATTGGCCAAATCATCCATGTCACGCAGCGGGAGACTTCCTATGGTTGCAAAGTACTGGGTGTGCTAAAAGCGCAGACCACAAACAAGGAATGGAACAAGCCTAATCTGCAGATCATCACGCCTTTTACCTACTTCCAAACCACCAGCGATCCCTGGAGTTCGCGTATTCGCGAGCTGGCGTTTCAGATCCAGGCGGGTTCGGACATTGAGCGAGTGGGCAAAGGCATCAAAGCATTTTTTGAGCGGCGCTACGGCAAGTCAGGTCGATTTATCGTTGGTTCGGACAGCGTGCTCTTGGCGCAGATGAAAAAGTTTTTAAATCTTTTCACCCTGCTTTTGGGAATGATTGCGCTAGTTTCAGTAGCGGTGGGCGGGATTGGCATCACCAATATGATGTTGGTATCGATCTCGGAGCGGCTGAAGGAAATCGGTGTGCGTAAAGCCTTTGGCGCCACAAATTTCAGCATCTGGCTTCAATACCTATTGGAATCCGTGATCATTTGCAGCGTGGGCGGCTTAGTAGGAATCGTCGTGGGGTTTGCGGTCTATGAGTTGGCTATCTATGGCGCCAGCCAGGTGATTAAGAGCCTGAAGTTTGAGTGGGTTTTCGACTGGACCGCGATTGCTGTTTCTTTTCTCTCAATCGTGGGTGTCGGAATCTTAAGCGGAATTATCCCTGCGATGAAAGCCGAGAGACTGGAAGTAATTGAAGCGCTCCGTAGCGAGTAAAGTTGGGTCTGAACTACTCCCCGTCCGCACCTGACTTCTTTGAAAGTTTTCTAAAGCACGCTGGATCGACTACTGGTTGGCCGGTTCGAGAAGGCAGCGCATCTTCAGGTTGGATCCGATCCCAATCGACTAATGGCGCGTCTCCAATCCGAGCCACTTTTTCGACGAATATAGTGGCCGCACCGCTCATTGGATCGGAAGGATCCAAATGGGGTCTGACAATTTCTGCGACGAGGTCCTGCGGAAAACGCAGGTATTTATGAATATTGTGAGCGAGGAAGGCTCTTTCCGGTTCCTTGAGTTCAGGACTAAACATGCGCTCCATCACGGCGCGCGTGAACTCCGCGTTCTGCGTTTTTCGCGCCAGATGCTCCTGCGCAATTTCCATCAACCCAAAAGAATTTGCCGACCGGACGGTGTCGAGCAGCTCTTTAGTGATCTTCACGGGGCCCTGACGCAAAGCAACTACCAGGCGTTTGTCTTGTTCAAAAGGATAGCGTAAGCGCCCTTCGTTGTGGCGGTTCAACATGAGTTCCGCCGTTTCAAACGTAATGAGGTTCTTGGAACTTAGATCATCAAGCGCCCTATTCGCAGCTGCTCGAATGGAGTCCGCCGTGGACTTCATATTCGCCAAATCAAAAAGCTGCACTTGTATCGCCGTATTCTGGGTTCCCATCAGCCGTGCCGTTTCGATCGCCATTGCTAAATTCTTCTTGCTGGCCAAGGTGGATTCGATGAGTCCCTCCAACATTGGAACCATTTTGGGATCCGCACTCAGCACCGGCCCCTCTTCCATTTTCTTGATGAGCCGC
>JALHPX010000271.1 GCA_022842225.1 bacterium | reverse complement strand
TATGTTTCTCGCCCCTATGCCACTAGCCAAGCGCAAGATCCACATTCCCGGCCCTAGAAGAGCGATTCGAGAAAGGGAATTCAAACCGCGCCAGGCGGGTTGATCGAGAATAACAGCAGTGGCTAGAAGGGAGTCCTGAATCCATGGCAGATTCTCCGTCCAGGAGAAATCAAAGCGTGGGTCTTCTGAGGCCTTCGGCATAAGGTTTAGGGTTTCTTTTGCAGGCGATCACGAGTCGGATTGATATCGATGTTATCATGCTTTATGTCGCTGCGGATTTATCGCGAGCAAAGACCTTGCGAGCGCGCCACTAGTTCGCCGTCTCCCCATTCCTCACCGGTTCGTGTCCCGATGGCGCAGAAATCAGAGACAGCTGCGCGCCGCTGCTCCAGTTCGCCGAGCAGAGAAAAAAACGGTTCCCGTTGCTTTAAATGTCCGAAGAACAACAGCCATTGTTTAATGCGAGCCTTGTTATCCCCCAGCTGCCATCGGTCGAGCGCCGACCAATCCGGCGGCCACCCAGGCAACGCGCGAGCCTTTTCAGAACTGAGCGAAACAAAAAACGCGCGAAAGAGATCGCTATAAACCAGACGCCAATCTGGATGCTTTAGCAGGTAGAGCACCATGCGCTGGTCCTTTAATATCCATAGCAATACTCCGTCGAAATGTTCGCGTCGGTGGAGTTTCTCAAATACCTCCGGTTCATCGCCCGCGCGAAAATACTCCATGACGGGTTCGTAATCGACGAAGCGAGAGTCACCGTAGAGGCGCAAGTTTGGAAAATAGAATTCCAAATAGCCGCCGTCCGAGGGCGGATTGAAAATCAAACCTTCGAAAGGGTTGCGTTCCAAATACTTCTTAAAGGCTACTGGGTACGAACTTTCGGAGGGCTCGGCGGAAAATCTTGCCTCACTGTAGCGCGACCAAAAGTACTTGCTGGTCACAACGGTGTAGAGAATCCATGAAGAGCAGAGCGCCACAGCGAGCATCCACGCAAGTTCCGCTCGGCGGGATTGTTTGGTGGGCAAGAGCGCATGGAGCGTTTCTGCCCACAGCGGTGCTGCAAAAAGCGGCAGCAGCGGGATATTGCGGTAGTGCATGGCGCTAAGGTAGAGCGCCACGGACGCCAGGCCCAGGCGAAAATATTTTCGCGAACTATTTTTTGCAAAAGGCAGCAGCGTCAGAGTGAGGATCCAGAACACCCAAAACAATTTCGTGGACCAAGACCGAAGGTAAATACTCATGTACGAGGGCAGGAATTCCTCAATCTTCGACGACATATCGCCGAGAAAAAGGAATAGATGCCAAAAATCCCACCAGCTTCGCCAGCCCAGGGGTGGCAACAAGACGGCAAGAGCGCCGAGTAAAGTTAGAGCGGCAAATTGAACAGCGGATCTTCTGCGACGTTCAAACAATTGATTCAGAGTAGCGAGTCCTGCCAGCGCGGTCCCTAGAAAGAAATAGCCGTGGCAGTTCGACCACAACCACTGCAGCAGGCACCAAAGTAAGATGGGCTTTTTCTGCCAGTCTTCGTCCCAACGGGCTTCATTCATCCAATCGTAGAGCAGGCGGATGCAAATACTGGCAAAGAGGTAGGAGAAAACTTCGGGTCGGTATTCCATTCTGTGTTGAAGCAGAACAACGCCCAAGAGCAGCAGCGCCCCCGTCAGACCCGCAGACACTTTGCCTTTAAAAAATTGACTCCAATTCCAAAAAACTCCCAGCCATGCTGAAACAAAGACGACGCGCACGCCCCAGAAGCCAGCCACCTGGTGGGCCCAGTAAATAATCGATTGAAAGAGCCAGTATTGGTTGATGTATCCCGTCTGCCGAATCGCTAGGTGATCGACGGGCTGCACTGTTTTTTGCAGCCAAACTTCTCGGCCCAGAAAAAGGTGGTAGAAAAAATCTGGGCCCCACCAATCATGGAGACAAAAAAACGCAAGCACTACCGCCGGCGCGACCAGCGCAAGACTATTCTCCGGGCTTTTCTCTCTACGCCGAAGAGCAGTTGGGTTGGCTTTTGGATTCATCAGACCTTGGGCGTTTTTTTCGTTTTGGCCGGAACAAACGGTAACGTGGTGATGGATACCGGCAAGGCATCGGCTCGCACTTGGACTGAAAGTGTTGCTGCTGCCGCTTTAGCGTCGATAAGCGCCAAAGCAATGGGAGCCTGCACGTGCGGGCTAAATGTTCCGCTCGTAATTTCTCCAACTTTCGCTCCACCAGCTAGGACCGAGTATCCCGGGCGCGCCAGTCGGCGATCATTTAATTTAAAAGCCTTCAGGGTGCGGGCAATGCCACGCTCTTTTTGTTGCAGTAATTCCGTGCGACCAGTGAAATCCATCTTAGTGAATTTAACGGCCCATCCCAAGCCTGCCTCTAACGGCGAAATGGTGGGACTGATTTCATGGCCGTGCAACGGGTAGCCCATTTCGGTACGAAGAGTATCGCGCGCACCGAGGCCCGCCGGGGCGAGATCGTGTTTTTTGCCGCGCTCCAAAAGCGTATCCCAGATTTTTCCAGAGTCTTTGGCGGGAACGTATAGTTCGAAACCATCCTCCCCGGTGTAGCCGGTGCGCGACAGAAGGCACGGCACGCCTTCTAGCGAAAACGGGCTTGCCCAATAAAATTTCAATTTGGAAACGACGGCGTTACCAGAGATCTCTAACAGCAACTTTTCTGCGATAGGGCCTTGCAATGCAATGAGTGCTGTCTCGTCGCTTTCGTCGTGAAGGGTGACACTCGAGGGTAACTTGGTTTGCATCCACTCAAAGTCGGTTTCACGGTTAGAGGCGTTGACGCAGATGAAAACTTCATCAGGGGAGACGTGGTAGAGCACCAAATCGTCGATAACTCCGCCACCCTCGTTGCAGAGCAAACTGTATTGGGCCTGTCCCGGCGTAGTTTTCGAGAAGTCGTTAGTAACCAGGCGATTCACCGCCTCCATGGCGCCGCGGCCCGTAACACGAAATTGGCCCATGTGACTGACGTCAAACAGCGAGCCACTTTTTCGAGTGCGGATCGTTTCTTCCAAAAGGCCCGAGTACTGAACCGGCATATCGTAGCCGGCAAAGGGCACCATTCTTGCGCCGAGTTGTAGATGTTTGTCGTGGAGCGGGGTGCGTCGTAATTCCATGGTCTAATGGCCCGTGATCTAAGGTTGTAGAGCTAAGGGTGTAATTCCTCTCTGAGTCCTAAAAAACGTATACTATAATGAACATAGAACGCATCCGGGGGAAAGATGTTTAAGCAATCGCGATTGGGTTACTCAGCTCTAGTTGTTTTATCCGCCGTTGTTTTGCAAATGGCGGCCTGCACCAAGAACTCCACAACCACTTCTTCGCAACAAGCGGTTCAAGTCCCGTTAACGCCAGAAGCAGTGGTTGAGAAATTCATCCGCCTAAGCGGCACTGCTAATTCGGCGGAAGATAAGATGCGTTTGCGCGATATGTGCCAAGGCAAGTTGCGCCAGGCCTTCGATAAGATGAGTAACGAAAACTTCCAGATGTCGTATCTGTCCGGCGGCATCACCGTTGATGATTTTAAAGTTCTCTCCCAAAAAAGCGACGGCACCGATGCTCTCGTGCACTACCAAGTCCGTATTCAAAACAAGCAAGGTGCCGACAACACCCACGAACTCAATGAGCGCGAAGTTTCGCTCGTTCAAGTGAATGGGGTTTGGTATCTCGATTCGATCCGCCCGAAGGGCAAAGATCAAATTGCCTTCTTAAACGGAATGATTTTTTAATTCCCTAGGTCGCTACGAACGGTCTTAAAAATCGCATCCCACATTTCGCGTGTGAGCCGTCCCGTGTTGGTGTTTTGCCGACTCGGGTGATAGCTCATTTGCACTTTCCAAGTTCCAATCTCAGTCTTTCCACCGTGTTTGAAATCCGCTTTCTTGCCGCGCCCAGCTTGAGTCTTGGCAAATGCGCGGTACACAGTGTCCCAGGCAATTTTCCCCAGTACCAAAATTACCTCCACTTTTATTAAAAGCTCTGCCTCCCGGTGCAAATAGCTTTCGCAGTTCGCTAATTCTTCGGGCGTCGGTTTATTGTCTGGAGGCGCGCAGCGGGCGGCGGCTGAAATATAAATATCCTTGAGAACCATCCCATCGTGCGATGAGACGGACTGCTGCTGATTGGCAAAACCATTTTCGTGCAAAGCCCGGTAGAGCCACTCGCCACTTTTATCGCCGGTGAACATGCGGCCCGTGCGGTTTGCCCCGTGAGCAGCGGGGGCAAGCCCTACGATCCAGACGCGGGCCTTCGGATCGCCAAAGCCGGCAACCGGCTTTCCCCAGTATTCCCAATCTCGAAACTCCTTTTTCTTGACGCGGGCCACCTCAAGGCAGTGCTGCCGGAGCCGCGGGCACCGTTTACACCCCGTGATCTGCGCCCCAAGGGCCTCTAGGGGCGTCTGGGGAGTCTGTTTCGCATTCGCCATGGAGAAAGCGATGCCCCTTGAAAACCGACCTGGCAAGCCGCATTAGATTTAAATGCGACTAGAGCATCGAAATTCTTGGCATTTTACTCGGACAGAGGCATAACACCGGCTGGTTTGACATAACTTGCGAGGGCGGTTCGGCCCTGCTAGAGTCCTCGGTAATTTTTCATGTGAGGGAGACGTACGGATGTCAGTAGAAGATAAGGTTAAAAATATCATCGTTGAACAACTTGGTGTGGATATGGAAGCGGTTACTCCAGAAGCTTCCTTCATCGACGATTTGGGTGCGGACTCTCTGGATATCGTCGAATTAGTGATGACGATGGAAGAGGAATTTGACTTGGAAATTCCGGATGAAGATGCGGAAAAGATCAAGTCGGTGAATGATGTAATCAATTACATCAAGACCAAGGTTAATTAGTTCGTTCTTTAAATCTATCTGAAAGTCGTTCCATGAGAC
>JALHPX010000270.1 GCA_022842225.1 bacterium | reverse complement strand
GGCATCGGCAACCGAGGATTTGAATCGGTGCTGGTGCTCGTCGCAGTCCCTCTTGGCTCGAGGGGCACATCGTCTTTGTCTATCGAACCCAGTTGGTGCGTCTGGGTAAAACGGTGCTCGTCTTTGATCTGTGTGGATTCAGGAACAGGGGGCGAATTGAGAGAGATGGAGCCTTCGGGACCTACAACGCTACTAGCGTTTTCAACGGAGTAAGCGCCGGTGCCACCTTCGGGGCGCTGTACCCAATCGCCGATATCAGAATCGACAGCATCTTTCGAATTCTCCTGAGGCGAGCCCTCGGCACCGCTCAGAGTAATGGGCTCCGAGCTCACCACTTCGGAATTGGTTTGCGTGCCTTCCAACGCGCTTTCCACGTCGGTCATTTCATTCTTGGGTGCAGCCGCGCCCTGCGAAAATGGAATCGATTGACGGAGTAACTGCTCAAAACGCTTTTTCTCGATCTCAATTTCATCGGCGAAAACTTTGCTGATAAGTTCCGCGACTTCGCGCTGTGTGTAAGTCGGGCAATGGCGATTCATGTACTCGAGTAAACAGCGGTGGAAGTCGCCAGCGTTGCTGAATCGTACTCGCAAATCCTTCGACAACGCAGTCAGCACTACCTTTTCTAAATCGCTACTAACTTTGGGATTGATTCGCCCGGGCGACGGGATAACGCATTCTTGAATCAAGCGAAGCGTCGCTAAATCGGTTTCCGCGGCAAAGAGCCGACGACCGGTGAGCAATTCAAAGAGAATAATGCCGGTGGAGAAAATGTCGGTTTTATTATCGACAGAATCGCCATTGGCCTGCTCGGGCGACATGTAACCAAATTTACCTTTGATGACGCCACTTCGAGTTTCATCGACTCGGTCCTTTGCTTTGGCGATACCAAAGTCCACAATCTTCACCGCGCCCTCATACGAGAGCATCACGTTCTGCGGCGACATATCGCGGTGGATGATGTTGAGCGGTTTATTGGCGAGTTCGTCGTGCTTGGCGTGTGCGTACTCGAGACCCTTACAAACTTCGTTCACCACGAAGACGGCAAACTCAATGGGAACAGCGATTCCCATTTTCTTCGCCTTGTTTAGAAACTGCCGTAGGTTCTTGCCGTTTACGAACTCCATCGCCAGCAGGTAGGTCTCACCTGATTTTACGAAGTCGTAGACCTGCACAATATTGGCGTGAGTCAGCATGCTACTTAAGCGCGCTTCGTACTCAAACATCTTGCGGAATTCTTCGTTGGAAGAATAGTTCGGCAAAATCCGCTTGATCGCCATCTGCTTTTCAAAGCCGCCGGCGCCGCTGGCTTTCGCGCGATACACTTCGGCCATGCCACCCGTAGCGATGCGCTCGAGTAGTAGGTACTTACCTATTTTGAATGGCCGAAACTCCAAGGCTTCCCCTTCGTTGCCGCACCAAGACACACTTCTGGCGGCAAAGGATTTCCATATGACTTTTCGGAATTTTGGGGCCTGACGATGAGCACCATTTCCGTCAGGCTCAAAACCCCCCGAAACCCCTGCTAAATGCGGGTGACTCTTAGCAAAAGTGAGCCTATACTCGGGTATTAGATTTTTGACACAGGGCGTACTATGGCTCCAAACAACCTCAATCCTATGAAGCGCACCATCAACCGTTTGATGGGCATGTTCTCCAGCGATTTAGCGATCGATTTGGGAACGGCGAACACTCTGGTGTACGCAAAAAACCGGGGCATCATTATCGATGAACCGAGCGTCGTGGCGGTCCATAAAAATCCGCGCGGCGGACCAAGCAGAGTTTTAGCGGTAGGCCGAGAGGCCAAAGAGATGTTGGGACGTACTCCCGGCAGCATCGTGGCAATTCGGCCGATGAAAGACGGCGTGATCGCGGACTTCGAAGTCACGCAAAGCATGCTGAAATATTTTATCGCCAAGTCGAATGAGAAAATCACTCTCGTCCGCCCCCGCATTATCATCTGTGTTCCTTTCGGAATCACGCAGGTAGAGCGCCGCGCAGTTCGTGAATCCGCGCAATCCGCAGGAGCGCGCGAAGTATTTTTGATTGAAGAACCAATGGCCGCAGCAATTGGTGCCGGGCTCCCGATCACCGAGCCTTCGGGCAATATGATCGTCGATATCGGCGGTGGAACGACCGAAGTCGCCGTTATTTCTTTGGGCGGTATCGTCTACAGTCAGTCGGTGCGCGTTGCCGGCGATAAATTCGACGAAGCCATCGTCAACTACATCAAGCGCCAGTACAACTTGCTGATTGGTGAGCGCACTGCCGAACAAATTAAAATCGAAACGGGTAACGCTTTCCCATTCGATGAAGTGAAATACTGCGAAGTAAAAGGCCGCGATCTTGTGGTTGGAAGTCCTAAGACAGTGACTGTCAGCAGCGATGAGATTCGTGAAGCACTGGTTGACCAGGTGAACATCGTGGTCGATGCGGTGAAACAAGCGTTGGAACGCACTCCGCCAGAGCTTGCAGCGGATATTGTGGACAAAGGCATAGTGCTCGCCGGCGGCGGATCGCTCTTAGCGAATTTCGATATCTTGATTCGCGAGCGCACGGGATTGCCGGTGATGTATGCCGAAGATCCACTCAAGTGCGTGGTGATTGGCTCCGGTAAGGTGCTCGATCAGCTCGATCTCTTGAAATCGCTCACAATCGATTAACCACCGAGAGAACGGCTAGAAACTAGTCGTATTCTTCGCGAATTCTCCTTTAATTTCGAGCGTATAGCCTGGTACGCCCCGTGCACTTCTTGCGGTATACGGAGTACCGTCTGAAGGTCCTTTTTCACATTCTTTCCCTGCTCGCCCTTTTCGCGCCCGCCTTTGCGGAGGCAGGAAGCGAAGATACAGTACTTTGCGATTTTCGGGCGTTGAGAAAAACTCGTCCCGTAACGGAACGCTCCAATTTCAAACCAGTCGGGGAGCTTGCCCCAGAATACCAACCGACGATTCAAAAAGCCTACGCCGAGTACCAACAAAAAGTAGAGAGTGATGCGGTGATAAAGGCATTGCACGCCAAGCTCGCAGTCGAAAAAGACCCGGCGACCATAGAATCGCTTCGCACCATTATCGAAAAAGCGGAGCAAACACTTTTTAAGAATGCTCTCACCAAGTTCCTCAAAGAGGACGAGTTAGAGCCGCTTCTCATTGTGGATACGCCCATCATGTGGAAGGTCGAAGGGCAAGATGGCAAGACTGTGAACCTGCCGGTTCACCTGGCACAAGCATTTACGTTTGATCACCACGGGCCGTTTCTACGCGCGGATAAAAAAGATTCCAACATCCGTCGAAATTCCAGCAAGCAGGTCCTGGAGTACATTAAGAAATTGAATAAGGAGCCTCTGGGAGCGCAGAAGCTAGCGGAATTGGAAGCCACTGCGGCGTCCACGGATAACTTAGCGGATGGTGTCTTGGCTATTTGGATTTTGCGGAATGCAACTCGAGTCGCGAACGACCCGGAACTGCAGCGCGATTTAGCAGCTGCGACTTTTTATGAAGATTACGGCTTATTCGGAACCAAATATGATGAGCTTGCAGATCCTACTTTACCGTCGAGAGAGCAGCTTGTTCGAGGGAGGGAAATTGCCGAAGCGATCTTGCAAGATTATGATCTAATCCTGCAAGAAGCTCGGGCAAGAAACTCTAGTTCACAGTACGGCGTCAATTTCAGTGACCGATTCGGCCAACTACCAAAGTCAGAACAGAAGATCATTGTCGACAAAGCACTAAGCGTTTTGGATCGTCATCTCTCTACCAAGCCTGACGATTTAGCCGCTCGCAAAGCAAAATCCCACGACTTCCGCCACGCAGTGGAACTAGCGAGGCAAAGTGCAGAAATGAACCATGAAAAATCTAAGCAACACTTAATGAAGCACTTAGAGATGCAAGGCTTCGATACAGAACTCGCAACTGCATTAGTAGATGAATTTTCCAGCCAGATTTACATCATTCATACTCTCAATCCGAATTCACCGGGAGTCGGTCGATTCTCAACTTGGGCGGCGATTCCAAGAGCGCATACCCAAAACACTCAGGTTGAAATTATCCCAATGGGGTTCAAAACGGGATTTATACAAGCGCACCCTCACGGCCGACCCGCAGATTTTTTGATGAGTGACGTCGCGGTGAAATTGCGTGAACTCAACCAGCAACGCGCAGTTATCGACGCCGAAAATGCCGCCAAGAGCGCCATCGCTCGCGCAGAGTCTCAGGGCCTGCCGCCGGAAGTGGTGCGACAGAACGGCAAAGATGCCTATGACGAGATGTACAAGGCCGCAAGCATGGACGTGGGTAGCCGTCCTGGTAACAGCGACTTCAATTTTTCATTCACCGGGGTGCGGGCAAGCCCAGAGGAAATTCTCAATCTGTATCTTGATTCCTGGCTCATTCAGCGCCAGGAACAAGTGCGCGCGAAGCAAGCAACTCCTTAATATCGGAGCGATATTCAAGAATCGCGGGATTCCGTTTTTGAAAAATGGTAGTTTGCCCGCTCGATGCCCCACTCCCTATTCATGAAGCTCTTTATCTGGACCGCTTGGCAGACCACTGCGTTTGCCATGAGCTGTTCGTACGATGTGCGTTTGGCCCGCATTCCATCGCAGTTCCAAGCTTTGGAGAGCGAAAGCGAAATGGAGATGAAGCGATTTGCCTTGGTGAGTCGAGGCTACACAGATCGCGAAGCCGACTCTTTGATCTTTGGATTGAAGAAAGATCTCTGCATCAAAAAGTTTCTTCGACATGTCTCGAGTAAAGCTTTTCATGATTTTTCGCTCGCTCATGATTTGCGATTGTCCAATGAGAAGGTGCTGCTTCTAAGTTTGCTCCGTTTCCCCACCTTGATTCGATTGCTAAATGCGCCGTCAAAAGCAGCCCAGGAGATCGAACTGGTTCAAATCGCAAAGGTGTTTGC
>JALHPX010000269.1 GCA_022842225.1 bacterium | reverse complement strand
TGCGATGGCTGTGAAGTACTTCGGCGGCAGTCACTTGCTCGCATTCGCAGACGATCGCTCCAAGTTCCGGATGCTTTTGCACTAGATCGACAATTCCATACGCATGATGCCCGTATCGACGAATTAAACGAGTGAGTGAGAGAGTGTCCCACGCTTGGTTGCCTTGCGATATTTCACTAGGCGCGAGTTCAGAGACGCAGCCTGAAAGCATTTCTAAATGTGTGCGGCAAACTTCTTTGTGTCTTAAAAAGCCGGTTATTCGGTTGGTGACTTGCTCCGCGACCAAGCGGCTCTCCAAAACAGGATGGGCCAGTACCGAAAACAACCCCTCAACTTTCTCCGCGCCGTGATCGAAGTAGCTATTCTCCGAGGTGTTTTGAGGCTGCCAGCAGACCGCGCTACGATGATTGAGAACCCGGTGTTGAGCGATAGCCGGGTAAAACGGCGTGAGAATTTCTAATGCTTTTTCCAGCGCCATCTGTGGCAGGTTTGCTGGAATATCCGCGCTAGGCAGGTCAAATTGTAGCGGCCCAAGAGCGTGGTGCAGTCCGGCGGGAAGAAACGTTTCTTCTGAACGTCTAGATTCCGCGCTGGTAATTGAGGATAAAGAGACCGCGTAGGTGCCCAGTCGTCGCTCCCAGAAAAGTGTAATGCCGGCTTGGTACTTGCCTTTGTGCAGGGCGGAGTGAGGCGGATAGAAACGGCGGGCTTCTACCCCGGCCGCGTTGACGACGGAACGTGCGCGCACCAACCGACTCTGATTGCCGACCTTTACCCAAACGCCGGCTACGCGGCGGTTGTGAATTTGTAGTTTTTCGGCAGTGGCCATCGCAATGATGGCGCCGCAGGACTCCGCGCCCTTTAGGATTTTGCTACAAAGGCGGCCCGGATCTATTCGCCACTCGTCCCAAGCCATCACCGAATGGAGTTGCCGATCCAACCCGGCATCCAAGAGCGGCAGATGGTGCGATCCTAATTCCGTATGAGGATGAGAGGCCTTCCAAGAGCGAAACCGATCGTAGGTTCGCAGCATGGCTTGGATCTTAACTCGCTCGCCCAGCGGCAAACCGCGCTGTATCGGATACAACACCGGCATGTGCTCCAGTAAGTTCGGAGCGGTTTGGAGAAGCACGCCGACTTCGGAGCAAAGTGCATGCATTCGATCGCGATCGCGTTGCAGTAGCGAAAGATCCGGCAGCAGCAGGCCGGTGGAGATATCTGTCCAACCGCCGCCGATTTCGTCTTTTTCGACGATCAATACCGAAAGGCGGCGCATGGCGCAGTCGCGCGCAATGCTGGCTCCCGACAATCCTCCTCCAATAACGAGGACATCGAAGACTCGCTCAGTGAGCGCTTTTACAATTTGGGCGGAAGCACTCGTATGTGGAGCTCCTGCAATTGCTTTTCATCCACTTGAGAAGGCGCTTCGCTCATGAGGTCAGCCGCCTTCTGGGTTTTTGGAAAGGCAATCACATCTCGAATGGCATCACAGCCAGACAAAATCATCGCAATCCGATCGACTCCCAACGCGATACCCCCATGTGGAGGGGTGCCGTATTGGAGGGCATTGAGGAAAAATCCAAATTTTGCTTTGGCGTCTTCTTCACTGAAGCCCAGAATTTCAAACATGCGCTTTTGCACATTTGGATCGTAGATTCGCAGACTGCCACCGCCAATTTCCGAGCCGTTCAGAACGAGATCGTAGGCGCGCGCGCGGACTTTCTCCAAATCTGCTTTGGCGCTGCTTTTCATAAACATCGCAAGATCCGTTGGGTTTGGGCAGGTGAAGGGGTGATGAGCGGCAAAGAAACGCTTATCCTCTTCGTTGTATTCAAAGAGCGGGAAATCCGTAATCCACGCAAATTCGTGCCGGGACTCGTCGGTGTAGCCAAATCGCTTGCCGAAATCGAGGCGAAAGGAGCCCAAGGTATTATTGACGATGTTGGGCGTGGAGCAGACAAGCAAGACCATTGCTTGTTTCTTAAACGGTAATTTCGTTTCGATCTCTGTCTTGAGAGCTGCGTCGAAGAACTTGGCTTGCGGCGATTGCCAGTCGCCGGGCGACTTGATGCGAATCCATGTGATGCCTTTGGCGCCGAAGCTTGCGGCCTTCTTGGGAAGCTCGTCGAGTTCGGATCGCGAAAGCGTTTCTTTTTCCTCAAAGCACAAGGCCTTTAAGATTCCGCCTGAGGAGAGTGCGGATTGGTAAACTTGGAACGAAGAGCGCTTTCCTTGGTCGGTGAGGTCCACAAGCTCTAAACTGTTGCGAAGATCGGGTTTATCGCTGCCGTATTTGCGCATGGCTTCGTCGTAGGGCATGCGACGAAAAGGAGTCTTTATTTCGATGCCGTGCGTGTTCTTAAATACCCGCGCCATGAGCTGCTCGTGCAGCTGGTAGATATCTTCTTCGTCGATGAACGACATCTCGACGTCGACCTGAGTGAATTCTGGTTGGCGATCCGCACGTAAGTCTTCGTCGCGGAAGCAACGGGCCACCTGCATGTAGCGATCGAGCCCGCCGATCATGCACAACTGCTTGAGCGTTTGGGGCGATTGAGGCAGCGCGAAGAACTGGCCAGGGTGTACGCGGCTGGGAACTAAGTAATCGCGCGCACCTTCGGGAGTGCTTTTATAGAGAATGGGCGTTTCAATTTCCCAAAAACCATTCTCGGAATAAAATTCCCGAGCCGTTCGCAAAAACTCATGGCGAATCTGCAAATTCTTTTGCAGCTTCGGCCGACGTAACTCCAAATAGCGGTAGCGGCCACGCAGTTGCTCGTCGACTTCCCCTGTGGTGGGTGAGTCGGTGTGCATGGTGAATGGCAACGTCTCTGCACGCGTGAGGACTTCGAGGCCTGTTGCCTCTAATTCCACGTCACCCGTAGGCAGGTTCTTGTTGCTCATGCCCTCTGGACGTTTGCGGACGATACCCTTCACGGCAACAACCCACTCTTGGCGCAAGGTGCCCGCCACATCGACTGGGATGTTCTTCGGATCAAAGACCACTTGGGCAATTCCCTCGCGATCGCGCAAATCGATAAACACGACGCCGCCGTGATCACGGTAACGATCGACCCATCCCATCAGGGTGACTTCTTTACCCAGAAACTGGTTGGTCATTTTTCCGCAGTAGGTGGTGCGCTTCCAATTCATTTAGGTGCTCTCCGGAGCAATTCTGCTTCTATGTCGTTTAGGGGGATTGTGGACTGCTGCCCACTTTTTAAATCCTTGATGATGGCCTGATTGGCGGCCAATTCGTTATCGCCAATAATCACGGCGAAAGCGGCGCGCGCACGGTCTGCTTGCTTTAATTGCCACTTCAGCGCCTTTTCTTTCTCGTAGCTCATGGCGACCGAAATGCCCTTGCGGCGAAAATCGACGCTCATTCCGTAAAGCTTTTCAAACGCGCCTTTTCCCAGAGGGGCAAAGTAGGCAACGGGCAAAGACTCGTTGGATCTTAAGAGCCCACTTTGGTCGAGAGCCAGAATCAACCGCTCCATTCCCAACGCCCAGCCAATCGCTGGAAAGGAGGCCACGCCAAAACGCTCGGACAAGCCGTCGTATCGGCCGCCGCCTCCTAGCGCACTCTGGGCGCCCAATAGCTCCGACGTAAATTCAAAGGTGGTCTCGGAGTAATAATCCAAGCCGCGTACAATCGTGGGATCTTCCACGAAGTCGACACCGGAGGTCTTTAGGCAAGATTTGACTGCTTCGTAGTGTTCGAGACTTTTGGGCTCTAAGTAGTCGACAATGCGGGGGGCATTCTTGGCGAGCGCTTGGATCTTTTCATCTTTGCTGTCCAAGATACGCAACGGTGTGCGGTGAAATTTCTTCTGAGCCACTTCATCGAGCTGGGCGACATGGGGACCAAAGTAGCTGACGAGGGCAGTTTTGAAGGCCTCTCTAGATGCTGTATTTCCCAAGCTGTTTAAGCGGATGGAATATTCCTTCAGGCCAAAAGCCTTATAAATCTGGTCGAGCAAAGAAATACACTCGGCATCTGCTTCGGGTGCCGCCGAGAGAATGAGTTCTGCTCCGAACTGGTGGAACTGGCGCAAACGGCCTTTTTGTGGGCGCTCGTAGCGGAACATCGGCAGGTTGTAAAAATACCGACCCACTCCGCCTTGGAGGTGGATGCCGTGTTCGACGACAGCGCGTATAAATGCGGCGGTACCTTCCGGACGCAGAACTAGAATCTCGGGAGTGCTTTCCGACGACCCACCCCGATCCTGCACTTGGTACATCTGTTTTTCGACGATTTCAGTGTCCTCGCCGACGGCTTTGCTGAACACTTCCATGTGTTCCAAAACCGGCGTGCGAATTTCTTCGTAACCGAACGTTTCTAGCACTCGATAGATTTGCGCTTCGACCCAACGCCATTGGTGCAAAGCGGTTCCCCACTGATCGTGCATTCCGCGAACTGATTTCATTGTCGGCAAAATACCTGCTCAAAACCAAAAAGAAAACGGCAACTTCGCTGGGGAGTGCCGTAAAGTGTCACTGTAAGTTATTGGATTCTCAAGGCTATTTATTGACCTTCTGCGTCAATTCCGGTAAAGTGCTTCCACTCAACGTCTCGTTCAATTCGCAAAAAATTTTTGTTCCGATTTTTGTCCTGGGTTTTGGTCTGTCTTTAGGGGGTTCTATGGGGTTCGTACGTTTAGCAATTTGTGCAAGTTTGGTATTCGCAATCTCTCCTGCATTTGGAGAAGGTGGCGGGCAGCAGTTTGGTCCGGGTTTTCAACAACAACCGGGTGGCTTCTACCAGCAGCCTCAAAATTTCAATAATCCACAACAAGCCTTAGGAAACGGATTCAACGGCGGCAATCCCCAGATGGGAAATCCGAATTTGGGAAACCCCAATATGGGAAACCCCAATATGGGTAATCCCCAAATGGGAAATCGCAATATGGGCAATCCGAAC
>JALHPX010000268.1 GCA_022842225.1 bacterium | reverse complement strand
GTAAGCGAGGTAGCCCGCCGTGTGGTCGCGTGTCGATATCAATCCCCAGCCTCCTTCCCAGTCCGCAAAAGTCGGACTCCCCCCCCAGAAACGTAAGCAGAATTTGTCACCATCTTTCAAACACCCTATCAAGTGTTCTTACAGAACACAGTTCTGTAGACAAAGAGCCTAAGCGCAAAACGGCACCGCAAATCTTGGTACAGCTCTTGCTCTAGTACCTATCGCACGAATGGATCGTATAGCTGTGTGGTTGTTGAATTAGATGCTGAAGTGAGGATGTCATGGCGCTGTGCAAAGTTTTAGTAGTAGACGATGAAGAGAGTATTAGAGAGTTTTTTGAGATCATGCTGAAGCGGGAAGGCTACGAAGTCTGGACCGCATCCAACGGAAAAGAAGCTTTAGAGCGCCTTAAAAAAGGCCGCGCTGATTTGATTCTTTCGGATATTCAAATGCCGGAAATGTCGGGTCTGGAGCTTTTGTCCAAGGTAAAGGAGCAAGATCCCGAGGCTCTGATGATCATGATTACGGCGTTCGGCTCGACCGAAACCGCTGTGGAAGCAATGAAACTGGGCGCGTATGACTACGTTCAGAAGCCCTTCAAAATCGACGAAGTAAAAATTATTCTTCGCCAAGCACTTGAGCGTAAGCAGCTGCAAAGCGAAAACGTTCAGTTAAAGAAAGAACTTGGCACTAAGTACGCTTTCGACAATATCGTCGGAAGCGCCCCCCCCATGATGCGCATTTACGATCTCGTAAAGCGTGTTGCCAATACCAAGAGCTCTGTCCTCATCACGGGAGAGAGCGGAACTGGTAAAGAATTAATTGCCCGCGCCATTCACTACAATGGTCCATTGAAAGACCGGCCTTTTGTTACGGTAAACTGCGGCGCTATTCCTGAAAACCTGATGGAAAGCGAAATGTTCGGTCACAAAAAGGGTTCCTTTACCGGCGCTATCGCCGATAAGAAGGGCCTCTTTGAAGTAGCTAACACCGGAACGATTTTCCTCGATGAATTAGGCGAATTGCCATTGCCCATGCAGGTAAAACTGCTGCGCGTGATTCAAGAAGGTACGTTTAAACGTGTCGGTGGAACCGAAGATGTGACCGTCGATGTTCGCATTATTTCGGCAACCAACAAGAATCTCGAGAACGAAGTCAAAGGTGGCCGGTTCAGAGAAGACTTGTTCTACCGTATGAACGTGATTCAAGTTCTCTGCCCGCCTCTGCGCGAGCGCCGTGAAGATATCCCCATGCTGTCAAACCACTTCCTGGAGAAGTTCTCCAAGTCCTTAGGCGTGGATGTGAAGAAGATCAGCAACGAAGCGATGGATGTACTGAAGTCGTACCACTACCCAGGAAACGTTCGGGAGTTGGAAAACATCATCGAGCGCACTGTGGCTTTGGAGCCAGGCAATCTGATTTTGCCTGAGAGCTGGCCTAAGCACATGCTCGACGCTAAACAGCCTTCGACGGGTCCATTGGATGCTGAGAAAATTGAGATCAGCACTGAAAAGGGAATTGATCTGGAGAGATTGGTTGCGGACTTCGAACGCACTTTGCTGGTGAAAGCACTCCAACAAACCGGGGGCATTAAGAAGAAGGCTGCAAAGTTATTGAGTATCAGTTTCCGCAGCATGCGCTACCGCGTGGACAAGTACGGATTAAATGCTCTGTCGGTGGATGACGATGATGATTTCATGTCGTCGGACGATACTGCCGCCCAAGCGTAAGAGCAGACAGAATAAATAAAAAAAGGCCCGTGACCATCCGGTCACGGGCCTTTCTCATTAAACAGTTATTAGAACACGCCGTCTTGAGTGTTAACCAGCGTACGGCCTTGGTCCATCGTCCAGATATCCAACTGCGTGGTCGCAGTAGGGTTGGAGCGTACATACGACGGGCTAACTACACCTTCTGCGCGAGCAGTAAAGTTTAAGCCGTCGGCGGTAGAGTTACCGCCACCAACGCAACCAGAGTTGATTGCGTATCCAGCGCGAGTGTCAGTAGCAGCAAAGCCAGTGTAGTAAGCAGGGAAAGCTTGGTTCAGCTGAACACCCTGAGCGTTACCGATTGCAGGATGCGCAGTGCCTTGGCCTTGGCAATCGCCACCAAAGAAACCAATGTTATAGGTCATGTTCGCTGGCGAACCATCGATTTCAAAACCCATTCGGCTTAGGTTGTTACCGAACACGCTATATTCTGCTTTAAAAGCAGCTTCTGCGGTGTACAGCGCCCCAAGGTTAACCTTGGCTTCCGATTTTTTCGATTTTTGAATCATGCGACGGAATGTCGGCACACCCAACGTCGAAAGCACACCAATGATCGCGACCACAATTAGAAGCTCGACGAGAGTGAACCCGCGGCTCTTCTTGCTAAAGAACTTGCTTAACATAGCATCTCCTCCAGATAGGATTGATTTAACTCACGTACCGTTTTCTTTCCTCAAGAAGCGGCGCCGTAATTTTTTGTTTTGAAACAATTTGTGAAGTGAAGCTTTAAGGGTACTACGGTGCTGATACACTCCATTATACATGATCTTGTCGGCTGCAGAATCGCAAAACTAAATGTGTTAGTAAGTCAAAGTAACGCCGTGACAATTCTCGATTGTGAAAACGGCATGGAATTTGGGGATGTCAGCACATTTGACATGCTGCGATTCAGAAATTGCGACAAATCCAGAAACAACACGGATTTATTCGGATGTTTTTTTTCGCCTGCGAAGGCGCGCTGCGTAACCCTCTCGGTTTTGCTGCGGTGCGCGCGTAACAGCGAGTGCATCGGCGGGAACGTTTTTGGTGATGGTACTACCGGAGCCGACGTAAGCACCTCGACCGATGGTCACAGGAGCAACCATTTGAGAATCGCTGCCAATGAAGGCCTCGTCCTCTATCACCGTGCGGTGTTTCTTGGGGCCGCCGTCAAAGTTACAAGTGATAAAACCACAGCCTAAGTTTACGTCTTTACCGATTTCGGCGTCACCGATGTAACTTAAATGAGAAGCTTTGCTGCCCTCGCCCATGGAGCTCTTTTTCAATTCCACAAAATTACCAATTTTAACGCGCGCCGCTAGCGACGTCTCTGGGCGCAAATGCGCATACGGACCGACTTGGCAGTCCGTGCCGATTCTCGATCGCTCTATATAAGAACCCTGCTTGATGACAGAGCCGCGTCCCACTTCCGATGCCACAATCCGGCTGCCCGATTCGACGACCACGCCATCGGCCAGAGTCGTAGCAAGAATGCGGCAGCCACTTTCTATACGGACGTCGCGACCTAACCTGCTCAATGCATCGATCCAGGTGCCTTGGGGATCTTCGAGAGTGACGCCCTTTTTCATCCATTCCAAATTGATCTCGGCTCTTAAACGCCCTTCGACATCCGCGGCAGCCATTCGATCGTTGATGCCCATCATCTGAAAGGCGTCATTTAACGTGGACGTCTGCACAACCCCACCGCCCGTGCGCAAAAGCGCAATCACGTCGGTAAGGTAAAACTCGCCCTGCTTATTTGCAGGAGTTACCTTTGCAAGCGCATCCCAGAAAACCGAGCCATCAAAGCAATAGATGCCGGCGTTTACTTCCATCACGGCTCGCTCTTGTTCCCCGCAGTCTGCGTCTTCGCGGATCTCAGAAAACTGCCCTTTCGCATCTCTGAGAATCCGACCGTACCCTTTGGGAAGGGGCAGTTGCGCGGTGAGCACCGTGGCTGCGGCTTTCGACTGCACGTGTTTCGCTAGCAATGCCTCGATGCTGTTTTGCTTTAGTAATGGCACATCGCCACTCAGAACAAGAACAGAGCCGCCTTTTGGCTTGAGGAAATCGCGCGTGGTCAGCACCGCATGGCCGGTGCCCAATTGCTTTTCTTGTCGAAAGAAACCAATGCCCGCGTAGTCTTTGCAAGCGGCGCGTACTTGTTCTTCGCCGTGTCCCACAATGAGCGAAATCGTTTCATGGGGAAGCTCCTGGGCCAGATCCAAAACATAATGAAGCATCGGCCGGTACAGAACTTTGTGCAAAACTTTGGGTAAATCGGAGTACATCCGTTTTCCCTGCCCGGCTGCCAAGATGACTATGTGTGGTCGAATTCCCATGGTGGTTAGCTTAACTGATAATCCCGCGCCCAAGCCACATCCTTCGCAATTTGCTTCTTTAGAGCGTCGACACTTTCAAATTTCTCCTCATTGCGGATGCGCTGCAGGAATTCAATCTCGACAAACTCGTCGTAAAGACTTGCGTTGAAATCAAGAAAATGAACTTCTAATACCGGCGCTAAAGTTTGCGGCGTTTGGAAGGTCGGACGAAGGCCCAAATTAGCCACCGCCTTAAACTCCTGTCGCTGCCAAGTGGCCCGCGTGAGGTACACACCGGTTTTGGGAAGCAACTTCTCGGCAGGCAATCGAAGATTGGCGGTTGGAAACCCAATCTTGCGTCCACGTCCTTCGCCTTTCACCACCTGCCCGGTCACACTATAAGGCCGTCCCAGCAACTGAGAAGCGTGCTCTAAGTCGCCGCGCGTGAGCGCCTCACGAACAGCACTACTACTGCACCGCACCCCCCCGACTTCGACTGGCGCCTGCACTTGCAAACTCACACCCCAGTTTTTACAAAGCACTTCCATAGCAGCGGTATCACCCGCGCGGCCCTTGCCAAAATGAAAATTAAATCCGACATGCACGGCTCTGGCGCTCATTCCCTTGACGATAAAGGTTTCAAAAAATTCCGCAGGCTGCATGGCAGAAAGGCGGGCGTCAAAGGGCGCTACGAGCACTAGCTCAATACCGAGCTTCTCTAACAGAGATAGTTTTTCACTTGCGGTTGTTAGCCGGTGAAAGGGCACATCCGGTCGAAGCACTTCTACAGGGTGTGGAAAGAAAGTGAGGAGCGCTGGAGTGAGTCGGCTTTCTGAAGCCCGCTGGACTACGGACTCCAAGAGCGCGCGGTGACCGACATG
>JALHPX010000267.1 GCA_022842225.1 bacterium | reverse complement strand
CCGGGTGCCAGAGTCGGTAGCGTAAAACTGGGTGCGCATCTGCCGCGAAATCTTTGCCCAAACCTTCCATTAAAGTGGAGCTGGGAAAAAGCGTAGCGGCGAGAGAGGCAATAGCTCCGCTCATGCTGACGATAAGAGGGAACAGTAAAAGAAGGATTAGCCAGCCCCCGCGAGGGCTTTTGAAGAAACGACGCAACGGCGTGGGAGCGGACGGATAAGCAGCAAAAACAAAAATCAGATAGACGCTGCCGCTCAGGAGCATGCTGTTGATCTGATGGAGCGCCATGAAGATCGTTCTACGGAGCGAAGTGTCGTCGGCAACTAATCCCGACAAAACCAATCGCGCGCCAATCCAAGCTTCAAGTGCTGTAAATAAAACAGCAAAAGCCGCCATTTTAACCACGGCGTGCTTGCGCGGATAGAGACGTAGAGCCCAGATAAAAATTCCAGCGACCAAGATTCCGTAAATGCCGGTGGAGATGCGATGGCTAAATTCAATCCAAGTTGCCGGCACGCTGGTGCCGGGCAAGAGCTCGCCATTGCACAAGGGCCAGTGCTCGCCACACCCTGCCCCTGAGCGAGAAATCCTTACCCAAGCGCCCCATAAAATGACCAGTACGGTGTAGATGACGAGTCCAAGTGAGAGGGTGCGAAAGCGTTTGTTTGGCATCGATAAGGATGTTTAGCCTGAGCTTTGACTTTATTACAAGCTCCGCGCTACGAAGCCAGCTTATGCCAACAAAAGAGACCGCTTCGCTTTGCTCTCAACCCCTGTATCTGGCCGTGGTTTGCGCGCTGTTTTTGGGCCTTTCACCGCGAGCTGCCGGGGTGGACGCCTCAGTCGAATACGCTTTTTGGTGCGCTGAGGCGATGCGGACAAAAGGCGTTGTTAAAAACAATCCGGATTTGAAAGCTCGCCGTGGTGGAATTCTAAGCGCGGTGAGTTCGCTCCCGGGAAAGCACTTTGTCGGCGACTTTGGTGGCGGCTATGCGTTTGTCGACTGGTTGCACTCGGCTGGGCAAGGCTGGTGGCAGATTTTAGGATTAAACCCTGCCGATCTTTCGAATTCTCCTTTTAGTTCGGAGAGCGGGCTTGCAATCGATTTGGCCTATCTCGATCTCCAAGACCTGGTGAAGTTAAAGTTGATCGATGGAGAAGCGGTCAGAAGGAACGAAGGCGGGATTCCCGGCAAAGCGGATTTTAATAAGGCCCGCCAAGTTCGCAAAGTTTTTGTCGACGCGGCGTATGCCAAATTCAAACGCGATGGCTATTCATCGCTAAAAAAAGAGTTTCGCGAGTTCCGTTGGAAAAACGGCTACTGGCTGACCGAACACGGATCTTTTTCCGTCCTTAAAGATACTTTCGGATACGACTTCACCAAGTGGCCGGCGGAGTACCGCGATAGAAAATATTTTAAGATGTTGCTGTTTCGCCACAACAACCGCGGCAAAATTGAGCGCGCGGAATTTGAACAGTTTCTTCTCCACCGGCAGTGGATGAAGCTGCGGGCCTACGCGAATTCAAAAGGCGTGTCGGTGTTGGGCAACATGCCGCTCTACACCGCTCGTTACAGTGCGAATGTCTGGGGCAATCCCGAGGCGTTTTTGCTCGATGCGGAGAAACGGCCCACCCGCTTGTCGGGATACCCACCTTGCAATTTTTACAAGACAGGTCAGATGTGGGGCACGCCGGTTTATGATTGGGACGGATTGGAGCGAACCAAGTTTCGGTTCTGGGTAAATCGCTTCCAGCGCTACAGCGAGTTGTTTGATGCCTTCGTACTCGACCATTTTATGGGCCTGCACGAGTACTATGGAATTGATGCCACAGAGGCAACGGCCGAAAATGGCAAGTGGTACCCGGCAAAGGGGCAGAAACTGCTCGAGCGCCTGGTAAAGCGCTTTGGCAGTTCGTTGCCAGTGGTGGCCGAAGATCTCGGTGCATCGGTGCCAAAAGAAGTGCACGAGATGCGCCGCAAGTTTGGCATTCCTGGAATGTATATTTTGCAGTACGGCTACGGTCCTGGCGCGGACCCGTATTACGATGCGGACAACTACGACCCCATGGGCGTGGCGTCTTTGGGAATACACGACCATGCGACTCTTCAAGAGTGGCTCAGTGGCGAGTGGGGCGGTGGGGGTGTCACTGATTCCTGGGAATGGATTGCTAAATCACTTGAGTCCAAGGCAAATCTCTCCATCACATCGATTCAGGATGTCTTGGAGTTAGGTGCAGAGGCGCGCATGAACGTACCGGGCACTTGGCCCGGCGGCTCAGGCGATATGCGCCGCGAGAACTGGGTCTATCGATTGTCGTCGTCGGATCTCACTCCGGCACTGGCAGCGAGATTGCGCCAGGCTACCGAAGATTCGAAGCGGACCGCTCCGTAAAATGTTTCTTCTGTCCTAGCTCTCCTAGGATCCAATCGCCGGAGTCCACGGCGTCGAGGGTCCATAGGAAGTAGCGAATGTCGACGGCGATCGTCCGAGAGAGCGTGGGCAGAAACTTTTTATCACTCACCAGTGCTTCCCACACTCCGTCAAAAGCGACTCCCACTAATTCTCCTTTGCGGTTGATCACGGGAGATCCGGAATTGCCACCAGTGATGTCCAAGTCCGAGACAAAGTTGATCGGCAGGTCGCCAGTCGCATCAGCGTAGGGGCCAAAGTTTTTGCGGCGAATTTCATCCAGTTGCTCCTGCGGGGCATCGAATGGGCTTTTTCCCGTCGATTTAGTCGCAATTTCGGTGGCATAGGTGAATGTCGGGTAGCGACTCTTCCACGGTGAAGGCCGGAAGCTGCGGACAGTTCCGAACGTAATTCGCTGGGTGGCATTTGCATCGGGCGATTGTGGAGTGGCCAAAAACTGAGAGCGTGCCTCTGCCCACAGTGCCATTTCTAAGACGTCCTTACCGGTCTCTTGATCCGCGCGTTCTTTCCATCCCTTCCATTGGGCGACGAGCGCGCGTGCGACTCGAATAGCTGGATCCGTGGACTTGGAAATATCAGCTACCGTTACTTTGTCGAATAAAGCCAGTCGGCGGTCTAACTTCAACAAATCCGTCTTGGCGTAAATTTCGTCGAGCGAAGTGCGAATTTGTTCGGACGACGGAGTGCGGTTTCCCGTGATCGCCTCAAGCAGATCCTGGTTGCCGGCCTTCTGCGCGTAGCCCAGGAAGTATTCCAAAATGGCTTTTTCCACTCGAATATCCATTTGGTCTTGGTAAGTCTGTCCCAGCACTGCGCGAAGAGATTCCCAATTGCGTTGTCGGTATTCCGAATCTCGTTTGTCGTCCGGCTTTGCGCGTTCCAGAGCCAGTCGTGCAATGACAAATGCGTTTCGGAGCAGGTGCGCGGGTGGGCGAGAATGAAATCCCCAGTAGAGAAATTCTTTGAACGACCGATCGCGGACTTTGGTTTCTTCCGTTTGGGCAGAGTTTTCGTCAGCAGCTGGGTTTTCCAGCAAACTGCCATACCGTGCCCGGCGTTCGTCGCTAGATTCGATCCATTTGATCAGCTGAGTATGTTCTGATTCTTTTTCGCCCAGCACATTCCAGTCTTTCATCCCAGCCAGCTCCCCCTCCCAAAGTGGAAGGTAGTTGCGTGGGCGGGGCAATAGCCCCTTCGCAACACGCTGAGTTTGCGGATCCGCATCGTTCTCGAATTTCTCTAGGGCCTGGATCAATCCGCGCGTGCGTTCGATGGTATGCGGGTAATTCACATCGATTTCTTTTTTTACTTCTTTGGCAGTTTCCCAGCGTTCTGTGGCGCCGGGATATCCCATGACAAAAACCAGATCGCCCTGCTTCAGCGGTTCCGACGGCATCTTCAAGAAGTGCGGTGAGGAGAGCGGCACGTTGTCTGCGCGGTAAGGAACCGATTTGCCGTCCTTAGCAACGTAAGCTCGCAGCAGCGCAAAGTCGCCGGTGTGACGAGGCCAATGCCAGTTGTCGATGTCTCCACCGAAACGGCCGATGGAATCTGCGGGCGCATAGACCATGCGCACGTCTTTGATTTCTTTCTTTCGAATCAATAAATATTTCGAGTCGCGGTAGTAGCTTTTTACTTCGACGTAAATGGAATCATCGACTTTTTTCTCGGCCGCTTCTCTTTCCGCAATCAGAGCTTCAACGCGTTTCTCGACGGTATCGGCGCGGACGACGGGATCGGGAATCAGCTCTAAACCTTCACGCACTACTTCGGTGACGTCCTCAAACGATAGGGTCACATATGCTTTTTGCGTCGGAGGTGCGGGGCGTTCGTCTTTTTGCGAGGCCGCTAAGAAGCCATTTTTTTGGTAGTCTTTTCCATCTTTACCCATGTGGTTCAAGATGCCGACGACACAATGGTGATTAGTGATAATGAGCCCGGACGGCGAGATGAACGATGCGGAGCAGCCGCCTAGAAACACCGAGGCGCTGAGTGGCTCCTGCGCGGGATCGCTAATGCCAGCAATGGGAAAAGTAAGCCCCATTTTTTTGAGCGTTTCTTCGTGGGCCGCCATCTGCTGCGGCATCCACATGCCGCCTTGCGGATAGGTGGCTGATTCATGAGTGCGGGAGTAATAAACTGCCCCCAGAGCGAGGGCCAGCAGAACCACAATGCCAGCAGGTCCAGCGATCTTGCGATTTTTAATCAGACTCGAAAAGGTTTTGAAAGATTTCCCCATATATCCTCCCATGAAGCTCAAGAGAGAAAGGGTAGGACTTTTTTAGTCGTTTACCAAGGCCTTTGTTACCAAGGCAATTGTTCGCCATTGGTGTGCCAGAATGTTCCGGTGTTCTCTAAGCCCGAACGATTGATGACCTTGCGCATGCCGTTCACTGCTTGAGTGGGTGAGATTTCTCCTCGGTGATCCGTCATGTCGGTTTTGACATAGCCCGGATGCAAAATGACGACGGAGATTCCTTTTGAGCGCAGATCGTGCGCCATGGAAACGCCCGCTGCATTCAGAGCCGCCTTGGACA
>JALHPX010000266.1 GCA_022842225.1 bacterium | reverse complement strand
GCTCTTCCGATCTGGATAGATCACCAGCTCTTGGATGTTCACATGAGCTGGACGGGAAACGGCAAACGCAACCGCTTCTGCAACGTCCCTGGGCGCCAACGCGTCTACTCCATGATAAACCGCTTTTGCTTTTTCTTTGTCGCCAAAACGCACATCACTAAATTCTGTTTTCACCATGCCGGGGGCGATCTCGGTGACACGCACGCCAGTGCCGTTGAGATCCAAGCGCATCGATTCATTGAGCGCACTCACGGCCCGTTTTGTCGCCGAGTAGATATTGCCCTTAGGGTAGGCCCAGCGACTGGCTATAGATCCCATATTGACAATATGACCTGACTTTTTCTTCACCATCTTCGGCAAAACCAGGTGAGTGACATAGAGCAAGCCCTTGACGTTGGTGTTCCACATCACGTCCCAATCCTCGGGCTTGCCGTCTTGGATGGCGTCGAGGCCTAAGGCTAATCCTGCGTTGTTCACCAGAACTGTAACTTGGTCCAGAAGCGACTGGTTAGACTTGCCAAACTTTTCGACGGCTTTTGCGTCGGAGACATCGAGAACGGCGATGTGCACTTGTATCAAGTGCGCCCTTTCCAAACGCGCCTTGAGTTTCTCAAGCCGCTCAACGCGTCGCGCTACTAAAAAAAGATCTTGCCCCGCCTCAGCGAACACCTCTGCACAGGCTTCGCCAATCCCACTGCTTGCACCGGTAATTAGAATCATTCTCACGTTTTAATGGAAGGCGCCGCGGCACGCAAATTTCGTAGAAATGCCGATACGTAGGTGCACAGTAATCCCTAATGCGCATCCTTCTTCTCATTCTCGCCTTGTCCCTCCCCGCAGCGGCGGCAGATCACGTCCAGCCGACCAACTGCCCCGGAGGCCGGTGCCGAATCCAGGCGCCGGTGCAAGCGATTGAGAAGCAGTTTGAGAAGAAACCCTTTAATCCCAAGGCGTGTCCTGCCGGCATTCCCGTCTCGCGCTTAACGGCCGATGGCAAGAGTCCGCAAATAGGAGCAGGCCAGTTTCTAGTCGGCCGCGAAAAAAATTCTGCGCTCGTGCCCATTGTCGAAAATCCTGCCGCGTTCGTCGAGCCTGGTGATATTTTGATCTACACCAAGCGCCCGGGCGCGATGGGCCTTCTCGATAATGCGCTGGAAGGTTTCAGTCATTCTGCCGTTGTACTGAACAGAGAAGGCAGCAAGTACCATCTCGATTCTCCGCCTTGGATGTCGTCGGACGACTTTAGTGGCGAGCCTTTTCACATCCTAAGATTTAGCCTCTATCCGCCCCAAGTCCGCAGCGAGCAGGATCGCGCGCGCTGGGCAGCCGATCCTCAATTGAAGAAGAAGCTCGATGCTTGGACGGAAAACAGAGGCAAGGTAATTGCGCTGGTGCAGGAATATGCAGATGTTCTGATTCAGAATGGCTTTAAATATGATCCCACGTTTTTCACAGAGGTCTTAAATCCCGCCGAACGCAAACTCTGGCAAAGTAATTTTAAAGGCCAATGTTCCAAGGGCACGCCGGAGCTTTATTGTTCCGAATTGCCGCTGCTGCTCTACGCCAGCGCCGGTCAACCCTTGGTGCGGGCGCAATCGATTTACCGCACTCTGGAGAAAATCGAGAAAGAAGACCTACCGCGGTTAATGGCGGGTGGAAAAACTCGCGAGCAAGTAATCGAAGAGCAGATCAAACAACTGTTCGAGCTAAACCCAGCGATTGGTCGGATGTCCGAAGCTCAAAGAGCTGCACTTAAGGCCACTCTCACCAAATTTCTCAATATGACGGCCATAGAGCGGCAAGCCATGCTAGCCGCCTTGGAGTTAATCGGCGTGGGCGCGCAGGTTCCCATCACGCCTGCAGATTTTTTTAACTCAATTCACGACGAGGATGGCTATCTCGCTTACGTCGGAACTTTCGTTGGCGACGCCTGTCAGAAAGAGAACGCCGTGGTCCCAGAACACAGTCCCATTCCCCACGAACTTGCCGAGAAGATCAAAAACAACGAACACGATCTGATCGAATCCCTTCAAGACTTGGATTCCATTCAAATCGCCGATGCCCAACGCAAAGCTAAAGCCGAAAGTTTTGCCCGGGAAATGTTCCTGCTCCGCGATGAGTACTTCCAGGCCCGAGCAAAACTTACGCATCGAATCAAAGCGAGTGGAGGCAATGCCGATTGGCAGACCATCGAAGGCAGAGCCAGTGAATGGAAGAAGCTGGCGCAGTCGCACCTCTCTCGCCTTGCTGCGCTCAAGACAAAACTCGAGCAATTTGCCGTCGAATACGACGAGTAGATATAATTTACCGATGAAAAACTTAAAAACCTTCTTTCAACCACATGCTCGTTGCAATAAAACTTCCGCCGCTTTGCTTTTGATGCGCCTCATTATGGGGACCGCTTTCATTCTGCACGGCTTAGGAAAAATCCAAAATCCGTTTGGCTGGATGGGCCCTGAAGCTCCTGTACCGGGATTCTTTCAGTTCCTGGCCGCGCTATCGGAATTTGGCGGCGGAATTTCGCTGATTTTGGGATTGTTGGTGCCGCTGTTTGCATCTGGCCTGGCGTTTACGATGTTAGTCGCCACCTCCATGCACGCTCTTGTGCTGAAGGATCCCTTCGTCAATCCTATGGGCGGCTCGTCGTATGAGTTAGCGCTGACGTATTTTGGCCTATCGCTGGTATGGCTTGCCGTCGGACCTGGAAAATTCTCACTCGATAAAATGATTTTTGGCGAAAGAAAGTAACCTACAGTCCGCCCGGTATCTCCCGGGCGGACCCCTTAAGCTTTCTTCGCAAGCGGCAGGCGCACTTCAAATTCGGTATGGGGCGCAGCGGAATTCAGCTCCAAGCTGCCTTCGTGGTTCCTCACAATCCCTTGCGAAATACTCAGGCCCAACCCCATCCCCTTACCCGGTTCTTTCGTCGTAAAAAACGGCTGCATGATCTGCGACTGGATGTCTTTTGGCACCCCCACTCCGCTGTCTCGCACGCGCATAACAACCTGCCCTTGCTCCGCTGTGACTGTCAGCTCCACCCATTTCTCCGCAAGATCCATCACCGCGTCATAGGCGTTCATCAATAAATTTAAGAGCACCTGGCTGATTTGTTCCGGGCGACACTGCACCTTCAAGTCAGGCGAGATGGTCGGAATGCGCAGGTCAATTCCGTGCTGACGAAACCGCTCGCCACAGAGTTCTATTGTCTCCGCTACCAATTCGCTCACGCGAGAATTGTGCAAGACTCCTGATTTTTCTTCGCGAGCAAATAACCGCAGCCCCTCAATGATCTTGGCAATGCGCTCGCAGGTCTTTTCAATGCGCGCCAAACGTTCCACGATGTGGTTAGAACTTGCTCTTCCTGTTTGCACCATGTCTTTGAGATCTTCGGCATTGGCTTGGATCGACGCCAGAGGATTATTGATTTCGTGCCCGATACCCGCGGCCATCTCGCCTAATGCCGCCATTTTCGCAGATGCCGCCATCAACAATTGCTGCTCTTTGAGTTGGGACTCGGCCTTCTTTCTCGCCGATATATCGGTCACAAAGGCGATGTAGACGCTGCCAAAATTGGGGTGCTTTGTGCGGGTCAGCCCCACCTTGGTCCAGAAGCGGCTACCATCTTTTCGCGCCGCACGCACTTCTTCTCGCCACACACCCGCACTATCAACACCTTGAACGATTCTCTCTCTCAAGGGACTGTCTTCGTCTTGAGGAAGACGAATCAAATCCAAGCTTTTCCCTGTCAACTCGCCCTCTTCAAAACCAAACATGCGATCAAACTGCGGGTTGGTATAAAAGATTTTGCTTCGCTCCAGGCACATTGCGATAATGCCCTCGGAAGATTTGGTGATCATCAGCTCAAAAAACCGCAGTGCCTCATCAGACTCTCGACGCCCTTCGATTTCCTTCTCTAGTTGCTTGCGAACGCGTTCCGACGCTTCGAGCTGGCTCAGTCGAACTACTCGTCGCAAATTGGGAATAATAATCGCGGCGGTGAGAACACAAAACAAAGCACTCAAAGTTTTAAAAAGGATGAGCGCAACATAGTAGGGTTGCCACGAAGCAACGATAGCCAGAACGCGGGCCAATCCCGAGAAGAGACAAAATCCTGCAGGCAGCGCCATCATCGCTAGGGTGATTTTGTCGATTTTGTAAGTGGCAAAAAACGTGGCCAGCAATACGGAGAAGAAGGCTGTTGCAAGAGTTGCCTCGCTTACGACGTTTAGCCAGAGAGCCCAGGGATGTGCAGCACTAAACGCCTGGAAGGTCTGCGGGGAGGTCTCAAAAACACTTCCGATCCAGTCCATGGAGCTTTCTCCTATAGGGGCGGGAAGGACCTAACTGACAGGATTGAGTTTGGCGAATTCATCGTCTTCCATAAAACGATAACCGACGTTGCGAATGGTAAGAATACGCCCACCTTCGCGGCCCATTTTCTTGCGCAGGCTGCTGACATGGACGTCAACGTTGCGCTCCACCAAATCTGCCTGAGAATTCATAGTTCGGAGCAATTCGCTGCGTGTGAAAATTTTTCCGGCCTCGGAGGAAAGCCCATACAAAATTTGGAACTCCGACTCCGTCAAATTGATCGATCACCCTTCAGAAGCGGCGGCGCGGCTAATCGGGTCAATAGTCAGCGTGCCAATTTGAATCTTGATATTTGGATCACGGGTCCGCTCGGACCGGCGGAGCACAGCTCAAATGCGAGCCAACAATTGCCGGAAGCTAAAGGGCTTGGTGACGTAGTCGTCCGCACCCAATTCGAGCCCACTTACGATATCGGATTCGTCTGCATTGGCAGTCAGCATCACAATGGGCAAATTAGCGGTAGCAGCTTTCTCGCGCACTTCTTTACAAATTTCAAAACCGCGACGTCCCGGAAGCATGAGATCCAACAACACGAGCGAAGGAGGATTACTGAAAATCGCCGATAAACCGACGCTGCCGTCGTAAAATTGTTCCGCTTCA
>JALHPX010000265.1 GCA_022842225.1 bacterium | reverse complement strand
GGGGAACTGATTGTTCCAATTCTTAGCAATCGAGGACTAATCCGAAACCACTTTTATCGGATGACGGACGTGCGCACGATATCGGGCGGCGATTTAGTGCTCGACGGCGAAGAAGTTCGCGGTCCGAATCTTTACCAACAGCTCCAAGATTTTTCGCTGCGGGAAATGCGTCGACGGGGGATGATTTCGCAGACGCTTTACGAAGACGTGCTCTACGCGCGTGACATTTGGCAGCCCTCGCAAATTCGATTTGGTGTCGACTGGATCGAAATGACCTTTCGGGAAGCCGAGGAGTTTTACAAAGGGCAGATTCCTTGGTCGCGCGTTCTGGGCGGGCCCATTCGCTTTTTCGTCGATAACATGGAGAAGTGGCCTGACGTACCGCCCGATGCTTGGAAAACACTTTGGCGGCCAGACGAAAAAATCAAGATCGTCCGCGCGTCCATTATGGTGGGCCATGGCCAGGCGCTTAATTTTCAGACCGGTGAGTACGAGCGTCTGCGGATGTCCTGGGAGCACTATCCCTCTCCCAGCGACCGAGCCTTTAAGAGCAGAGATAAGCTCCCGCTCACCGCCGAGTTTTCCCGCGCGCTTTCCACCGATGGTGTAAGCGGCGGATCTTTGACCGAACCTATCCGAGTGCTGCTCTCGATCTTGGAGACCGAGAGTGCGTTGGCGGGAGTCGATCCTAAAAACTACCTGATCTTTGGACATGCTCTAGACCGCGCCCATGCGCGACGCTACGCCCAGTCCTTTGAAATGCGGCCATTTACCGACGATATGCGGGAATCGCTGGAGCTAGGAAATTTTCCCACCCGTGCTCTAGAGAGTGCGCGTCCGACGGAGTTGGAGAAAGCGGAGCGCTCCGTTCTAGTGACAACGCTGGCGCACGTGACTTCGGAGCTGATCACCACGGCAAACCTTTCCGCTTACGAGCTGCGACGCCGGTCTTACTGTCGGGATATTCCTAATGGGGCACTGGCCTCGCGGCGCGCAGCGTACGAGGGAGTCTTCAGCCATCTGAGTTTTCCATTGGTGCCTTTGCAACACGGGCCTGTCTGTTTCACCGATCACACGCCGGTAAGTGTGATGAAGCTTGCGCAGTGGGCCTACGAAAACGATCTTAGCGACGAAAATGCCACGGGGTTGACCAAGGCCAATGGGCGTTTGAATTGGGATCCTAATTTTAATGCGCCTTACTGGTCGGTGCCGTCCTACATCGATTACGATGCCCGCATGAAAACCCCAGGTCCTCCTTCTCTGGGAGTGCTGCGAGTCGACAATCTCTCGGAAGCGGCAGTGATGGCAGACTCCATGTTCTTGGAGCGGGTAATTGCCGCCTCGTACGCAGGCCTTCGCCAGAAGCTTTTGGCATTGCCTCCTCCATTGGTGCCGACCTTTTTAAGCGTCGTGACACAAGTGCACTTTATGAATGGCGCCCAAGGGGGGCTGCCTGATTTCAGAAATGTCGATGATATCTTGAGCCGGTTTACGCTCTTATTTGTTACGGCGAGCGAAAAGATCCGTGACGAGCTGGTAAGGCGGGGTGCCCTAGTGGTGCAATCCAAGGGAGTCGGCAATGCGGATTCCTTCAAACTGAAACTGGTCGACGGCAAGCCCATGGTAGATGACAGCCAGTGGATCGCCGACGGTTATTTAGTCTTTCTTCCGTTTTCGAAAATAAAAAATACGGCCACACCGACAACTGTTCGATGTGACCGCAAAATTATTGACTTCATTCTGCTGCAGGCAGCAGCGCAGCTATAGTTCGCTGAGATCTATTTCTCGGCAGAACCGCGCAACATTTTCTCTACTTCTTCAATGTGGCCGGTTTCTTCTGCGATGAGTTTACGAGCCATTTCTTCGAGGGCGATATCGTCGCCCGCGAGAGTGAGCAAATCGCGATAGAGCTTGATGGTCTCTTTTTCAAATTCGAGAGACTCACGCAGCATTTCCATCACGTTGTGTTTATTGGTCTCTGGAACAGGCTTCACCTTCAACGATGCATGCCCACCGAAAGCGGTAATTTTTTCGCCCACGAGCACCGCGTGTTGAAATCCTTCCATCGCGTTGTCGCGAAACCACTTGGTGATTGGAATTCGGTTTGGACCAAAAACCATGAAGCTGTAATGCAAATAGCGGACTACTCCTGAGAGCTCCGACTCGAGCAGTTTATCGAGGATAGAAAGCACTTCTTTACTGGCATTTGAATTACTCATGGCCGGGATATTGTCAGTGCTGCGCGTTAAGGTCAACAGTGCCGCCGCTCGCTTTTTCGTTTGCACCCCCCCAATGGCTGAGTAGAGTCTGCTTGGGGACAGAAATGGTTTGGGACAGGGTTAGGATTTTATTAATATTTTCGGCCTTCGTGTGCACTCTCAGCGAAAGCAGTGCCGGCGTGCTGCATTCCGAAGTCGGCACGCGTCTGTTGGCTGGTTTGCAGAAATCGGCAGTTCTCTATTTCCAGGAGCAGGCCAATCCGAGAACAGGGTTGATCCGCGATCGCGCGCGCAACCATGGCACCACACCCCATCTACCGCGGTACCAAATGGCTTCTATTGCGGCGACAGGATTTGGTTATGCCGTACTTGCGCACGCGGCTTCGGTGGGTACGGTTTCCCATAAAGAGGTCTACGATCAGCTTTTAAAGACAACTGATTTTCTACTCAGTGTGGATCATTTTCACGGCTGGCTCTACCACTTCATGGATTGGAGCACTGGGCAGCGGTTTGGTAATAGCGAAGTATCGACGATTGATACGGCGTTGTTCTTTGCCGGGGCTTTGTATGCCGCTCAGATTTTCCCCGGCACAGAATTGTCTCGAAAAATTCGCGGTCTCTTTAACCGCATTGATTTTCCAATCATGCTGACCGACGGCGGCAAGTATCCTTCTAAAACTACTTTTTCTCACGGCTGGACTCCCGAAGTAGGGTATCTCCACCCGCAATGGGAATATTTTGCCGAGCAATACGTATTACTCTTTCTTGCGATGGGAAGAAAAGATGTGCCAACGGCAGTTTGGGATGCTGTTCGCAGCACCGAAACAGAGTTTGGCAAAACGGGGTTAAAGTGGGTGGGAGCAGACCTGCCGCTGTTCGCACACCAGTACTCCCAGCTGTTTATTGATTTTCCTCGTCTGCAGGGGCCCGCCGGTTCACTATTTCGCAATTCTCAAATCGCCACGCGCGTGAACCGATCGGTATGTCTCTCCAGCAAAACTTCGAAAACTTATCAACGCGGCTTTTGGGGATTAAGTGCGACCGATACTTGGGAAGGTTACTTTGCTTTTGCTCCGGGATTTGAAAACGGAACGGTGTGCCCACCGTGTGCGGCGGCGTCGCTGATGTTCCTGCCGGAGACTGTCTTACAGGATTTACTGCAGTGGCAGAGCCGAGAACCATCGAATTTGTGGGGACGTTACGGCTTGGCGGATAGTTTGAATATCGATACGGGGTGGATCAATCCCGATGCCGTCGGCATTAGCGTCGGTCCCGTCTATCTCGCCATCGCCAACATGAATCGAACCACAGCGGTTTGGAATGAATTCATGAAAGTTTCCTGGTCGAAAATAGCGTTAGCGCGATTACAATCTAGAGGAGGCTAAAGATGTCTAAAGGGGAACACCGTAAAGGCTTACGCATTGATGTCCGCATTCCCACCACAATTTATTTAGAGAACCGCAAAATAGAATGTGAAATTGTAAATCTCTCCGCCGCCGGCGCTTATGTCCATTGCGACGCGGATTGGAAGGTGGGACAGGCGGTTCGGGTCGAATTACATTTTCGCGGCAAGGTCGTTTTTCCTGGTCGCACGACGACATGGGAAGAATTACGGGAGCCCATCCCCGAAATGCCGCGTGAGATGTCGGCGCAGACAGTGGTGCGCTGGACAGCAGTCGAGAGTCAGAAACAGCCCGCTGGCTTTGGCGTTGAGTTTACCGACTTACAAATGAGTGATCAGGAAATGCTTCAGAAGATCATTCGCTATTATGACAATTTACGAAAAGCGGGCGTAACCTTCGAGTGAATCTAGCGCAGGCTCTTTAGGATCATGATGGAGAGGTCGTCGGCTTTGCCTTGACGGGTGAGTCGGGCAACCGCGCGGTCCATTTGTTGTGTCGCGCGCTCGACAAGGACGGTGGCAATTGCTTCGGGCACACCATTCAATTGAATGATTTTCTGCACCTGTAGCAACGACAGATTATCGAATAATCCGTCGCTCGCTAAGATTAAGCACGCGTCTTTCTGGAACGGCAGCCAAGGGCTCACTTGCAGGTAGAAGTTTTTTTCGGCGCCGAGAAAATTCGAAATGAATGAGCGCTCTGGATGGATCAGAGCATTGCGCGACGAGAGCGCGCCGGCGGCTTGCATGTATCCAGTGGGGCTATGCGAGACAGTTTGATAGAGAATCTCGCCTTCGCCCGTGGTCAAAAGCATTTCGCTATCCCCGCAGTGGTAAACCCGCACGCGGTTGCGCTTTACTTCGGCGATCGTGAGGGTGGTTCCCGTTGAGGGAGTCCACTTGGTTAATTGTTCTTGGCATTTAAAGACAGCGGACAAGATAGCGGCGGATAAGTCAGTGGATTTGTTTTTGCGTAGTGAGCGTGTGAGTGTTTCGACAGCCAGCGCGCTGGCTTTATCACCATTCGCCATGCCGCCTGCGCCATCAGCGACGAACAATACCTCGGTGCCGGGAGATGTTTGGACAAATCCCATGCAATCCTGATTGCCGCCACGAAAGCCGGAGTAGGGCGTAGAAAAGCACGCAAGCCCTCGTCGACCAGACGCCGAAAGTGTAGCGACCTCGCGCATTTTCTCATGAATCCAAAGTTTAGATTTCTGCTTCATGAATTAGCGACGGCGTTTGGGTGGACGAAACTGAATTTGTTCTAGATATAGGCGCAGTTGGCGTGCGTTACGGAATTTTTGTTCAATCAAGGTGCGCTTCAATCCGCAGCAGATGTCTTTAATTTCGGCCGGCATTTTGGGATA
>JALHPX010000264.1 GCA_022842225.1 bacterium | reverse complement strand
CAGCATCTTCTCCAATAAAGGCGCAAGGGAGCCGGCAATTTTCTCATGCCCTTTGGGATTGGGATGCAAGCCATCGGTCTGATTCAAATCCGTTTTCCCCAAAACGCCTTCGAGTAAATTCTCGACCACAAAAACCTTATGTTTTTTGCTGAGCGATTGGAAAACTTTATCAAAGTTCTTGGAATATTCGGGGCCATAAAGCGATGGAATTTTTATTCCCGCCACCATCAGGGTGACCTTGGCTTTTTCAGCCATGCTCACTGCCTTTCCCAGATTTGCTTCCATCGCTGTGGGCTTGATTCCGCGCAGCGCGTCGTTTGCACCGAGTGCGAGCACTACCATCTGCGGCTTTTTGGTGAGCGCTTTTTCCATTCGGCGCGCGGCGCTTGCGGAAGTGGACCCGCCAATGGAGGCATTGAGGACCGTCACCTTTTTGCCGCGCGACTCGAGATATTTTCCAATCAAGCTTGGATACGCTTGCTCCGCAGACACCCCCTGCCCTTCACTCAGACTATCGCCAATAAAGACTACAAGCTTTGGCTCTGTGGCTACTAGCGGGCAACTAAGAAATAAGGAGAAAACGAGAGCTGGAATTTTTGTGCGCATTCTTGTTGATAACTTCCAGTGCACGTATTCGGCAAGTCTGCTGGCATTAGTCTTGCTGTGTTTCTAACTGTCATGAAATCAAAAAGTTTTTTTAATGCCTTTCTCACTCTCACTTTAGCGCTATCTTCGCTAAGCGGCGAAACCGCGCTGGCCTCGAAACGCAGAGTTGCTTCTGTCGATCGTTGCAGAAGCTTGAGCTGCAGCACCGTCTTTTTACGCAACCCAAGTGTGCTAGCTCTCCAGCTGGGACTTTTGAATAACCACCGATTCGGCTATGGACACCGTCACGGCGGTTACGGCTACGGGGGTTATGGCTACGGATACTTCGCGGCACTCCGCTTAGCACTCCTGCGCAACGCCTACGCTCGCATTTTGAACGGCAAAGATTTCTATCGCAGCAATAATCCCTACCCGTACCTCGGTGTGAACACGATTTTGCGGCAGGGAGAAATTGGATATTTGCCACCGCTGGAATACGCTTCGCCAAATTACAAGCCTCGTCAGGTGACTTTGGAGCAACCAGGTGCTCCTACAAACGAAGCCAGACCAGTAAACCCAGGCGATCGCATTGAGACGCCTGCCGCTGGTACTCACAGCGCTGGCGAGACTCCGAATGCAGCCAGTGGACGCCCGACCGCAGCTCTGGCTAACGGAGTGACACCTGTCGAACCTGTTTCGTCACAGCAGCGAGAATCGGCCGAAACTTTCCCGAGCAAAGGGAAGGATTGGCGCTATTCGATTCTTGCGCAAGCGGTGCGCGATACCGGTGCTCGCAGCGCAAATGGCAAAAAGAGCGATGACCTTTGTGCTCGCGCCTTAGCGCACTCCCAAAATTTAGCTACGGAAAACTCCGGTCGCCAGGGTGGTTTCTCCGTGCATCACAATGGCTTGCCCGGCGGCGTCTTTGAAATCGCAGCCGTGGTAACAGCAAGTACTGCCGCGGAAGCTGCAGCAAATTGTGTAAAGAGCTGGCAAACCAGCAGCGACAGTCGGCATCCGGAATTTATGAAAGCGAGCTTTGGCGAGTATTGTTACGCCGCAGTGCCTGTGGGTTCTGTGTATGGATGCACCGGCGTATTTCGCGGTCGTCAGTAATCTAGAACGGATTAAATCCGATAATTAACTGCATCACGTACCAGCGTTGCGCCGCGCCCATTATTTGGCCGTCAAGGGCTGCGGCGTAGGTGGAGAAATGAATCCGCGTGTGAGGGGGAGTTTCGATGCTGATGCCTAAAGTGGGTTTGGCTTGATAGAAGCCGCCGCGGATTCCAAAATATTTCGTTCGGTATTCCATTCCCATATACAATCGCTTGAAAAAAATCTGGCTCTCAAAATTGCGGCGCAAGTCCATTGCGAAAGTAACCGAATCACCGCCCGAAAGCTTATTCTTCACGGCGATTCCCAGGTTGAGAGTACGCTTCATGTTCTTGGGACGTCTATCTGTCGCTAGCGCGCGGAATTCTGTGTCAGTGACATCCTCGATCGTACCGCCAATACGAATCTCCGGATAGTCTGCAGGGACAGGAATTTTCAGCAAAGCCCCAAGATTCGCACCAATCGCCCAACCCGTTCCCATCAAATTCGATAGCGATTTGTAAACAGCGCTGGTTACATCGGTAGAACCGCTCGCGGCGAGCTCCGTGAGCAGATCTTGTGCGGTTAGCGTCGTGTCGACACCCGAACGAGCAAAAACTCTCATCGACGCGCCCAGCGATAGATGCGGGAGTATCGGGTAGCCAAAAGCAGCGATGGCTCCGATGTCATTGTACGTGAATACGTCTACCTGCATATCCAACGTGGAGAGATCCTGCATCTTCACGTAACTATTGAGTGCTTCATAAATACTCAGTGCAAAATACTTCGTCATGAAAGTAGGACGCACGTAGAAGCGATTGAACTGCTCATCGGAACGCAGAATATTGTCAAATTCACCGGTGAAGACTGCTTTGGTGAAGCGATTGAGCGTATCTGTCGAATCGACACCAAGCGTGATATCGACGAGATTGAGTGACGTATTATTCATGAACCCCAGGCCGGCGGGGTTGTACCAAATAGCGTTGTGATCGTCGGCAACGGCAATAAACGCTCCGCCCATGCCGACAGGCCGAGTGCCTTCCATGTAATTGCGCACGAGTTCCGCGCGAGCAGTGCCCGCAATGGCAACAAAGAGAAAAACAATTTTAAGATAATGATTCATCTACCAACCAATAGTGTATCGAAAAACCAGACGGCGATTTGCTTCACGAGTGGAACCAGCGCCAATATCCGCAGCGTAGGTTCCTACTTCCAAATCTCCGCCCACTGTCCGTAAACCCAAACCAAGACTCGGCAGAAGCAATTGACTCATCCCGGCCCAAATATAGAGACGGCGCTCGGTAATAACCTCCACGCCAAAATGCAGCTTCTTGGTAAGCGGAATCTCAGGCCGATCGAGATACTTTAGATCCGCCGTAAAATTAGCGCGCACTCCCCGCGCTAAGATTGGACTCATCATGAAACCAAGATTAATCGTCTGCTGAATCGAACTCGGCGCCTGGCCATTGTTGGAGGGATTCAATATCGTCGAGTGGACAAATCTTGTGTTGCCGACGTCCTTCACCGCAATCCCCAGAGTCGGAAGCCACAGCAGCGGCGCTGTCAGCAACAAGCCGACATCGGCGCCGAAGCCCACGCCTTCTTTCATATTGGAATTCACGCTTGCTGTATCGACGAGTGTGGTGTGGGCGTAGGTGCCCTCAATCTGATTGCGGATGATGGCTTTGACGTTCACACCCAGCTTTAAAATATTACCAAAGAAGTTCGATGCAAATCCCATCACCGCGCCTAGGTCATTGCCAGCGCGGATATCGATGTTTGAGCCATCGGAGAGGGCGGCAAATTCACTCGTTGCCAAGAGAGCCAGACCAAAATTGCGGTGGGTTATCGACGGCACGATATTAAGCCGCGAGTAGTGGTAATCGCCGGGGGAGCTCTGCATCGCAGATATGGTGCGGCCCCATTGCATGGTCTTGTCGCTCACCACCTGGCCCATGATCGCCATGCTAGGGATCCAGTCGATTGCCACTGGAGTGGTGGACCAGTGCCGGCGGGTATCTCGACGATAGGCCTGGGCCAGACCTGCCGGATTCTGAAATAGCGCGGTGTACCAACGTGAATCGGCGGTGCAGGCATTGCCCATCATCAGAGCTTGTGGCGAGTCGTAGAGGGAGAAGTTCTCGTTCAACGCATAGCCACTCGTTTCAAAAACAAAGAACAAGGCAAGCGCCCAAAGCGGACGGAAACCAGTTTTTCGCAGCGCAGCACGCATAGGTTTGGTACAGACTCCCTCACCTTCTTATCGACGGAATCGCGAACAAAGCTAACTATGCGCCGCGCTACGTTTTTTACTGACCGCGTAGATCCCGGTGCGGTAAAAGGACGCCTTATGCAGACGATCGTTTTGGACAAAGACGGCCTTCAATGGATAGATTTTCTAAATCCCAACAAGAAAGAGCTCGAAGCAGCTGCTCTGCGCTTCTCATTGCCCAAAGCCGTGGTGAGAGACGCCATGGATCCGACTCACTTGCCCAAGATAGAGACTTTCGATCGCGCAGATTTCATTCTCTTGCGCCACTTTGATCTCAAAGCCCTGACCGATCCCGAAGCCGACACAATTACAGAACTAACGCGCAAAATTGCCATTTTTGCGACCGGCAATGTTCTCATCACCATTCACCGCACCCAGCAGCCATTTCTAGAAAAGCTAAAGTTGAAGTGGACGACCATGGAGCCACCGCCTACTTCGCTGGCGGATCTGAAGATGGAGGTGATTCGGGAAGTCGTTTTGACTTACGATCTGCCCCTGCGCACAGCAGACGACCATTTTGGACATTTAGAGAACAAAGTGTTTTCCACCAAAGTGGAGCCTGGCCTGATTGAGGATCTCTATTTCCTAAAACTCCAAGTCGGCGTCTATCGACGGATGCTGCGCCAAAACATGGACATTATTTTTACTTTGCAGTCAGCAAGCAAAGAACGTGCTTCGCAGATCCAGGATCTGCGTGAAGAAGTCCAACGCGTTTACCAACACGCCGACCAATTGGTGGAAGACATCAACCATCTTTTCGGCACTCATATTTCACTTGCTTCCCACCGCACCAACGAGACGATGCGGTTATTGACGGTGTTTTCGGTATTCTTCTTGCCCCTTACTTTCTTGGTGGGGGTCTACGGGATGAATTTCAAATACATGCCGGAACTCGAAAGCCGCTGGGGTTATCCCGCTATTTGGGCCGTGATGCTGGGAACTTCGGCAGCGATTTTTGCTTGGGTGCGAAAAAAAGGGTGGCTGGTATCAACAAATACTCCCCGAAAATAGCCAACTCAGGACGCGCTAAAGCCGTCGTACCATTTCTGCAGCGAGGGAGGCA
>JALHPX010000263.1 GCA_022842225.1 bacterium | reverse complement strand
TTCTTCTTCGTTGAGAGTGGAGAAGAGATTGTTGCACGCTGTCAAACGGCAGTTCACGGCGCGCTCGTTCAAAATCGACTTTCTACCGACGAACTCCAAGAACTTGATTACTTCTTCTGTATCCCGGATGAGGCACATTTGATTGCCGCCCGGAATAAGTTTTATCTCGCCACGATCTTTTATTTCCTTCAGATGCATCCTACCCGTTCCCCCAAAACCACCTAGCAGAAATAAAATCCTCGGAAAACTTGTTAACGGTGTCAACAGGTCGTTAACGATAGCGCAAGACCCTGATACATACGGCGAGTCCGCGATGAAATAGAAATGGAAAGACGTTTACTAAAAAAATCTTGTTACATTTTTTCGGATTTTTTTGCTGGGTGCGCTTTCAAGTAATCAACGAGCTTTCGAGGATAATCCGTAATGATCGCATCTACGTTGCACTGAACCATTTTGCTCCAGGAGTCTTCGGAGTTTGCTGTCCACGGCACAACTTTAATTCCCAGTTGATGACAGCGTTTCACTTCTTCTGGCGTCACACTTTGCCAATCAGGAGAAGCGAATGCTGCTCTTTCATTTGCTGTCGCGTCGCAGAAATTGGGATTGTTCTCAAAAAGGCAAGATAGACGTAGTTTTGGATTGATCGCTTTAGCTTCTCGCAAAGTGCGAAAATCAAACGACTGCAAAATCGTTTTATCGATAGCGCCATGTTTGCGCAGGAGTTGCTCCACGGTCTTGGCAAAAAGCTTGGGCGGGGCAACTAGCTCCTCGCGCGGCGCGGTCATCTTGGTTTCAATATTGTAAGCAAGTTTTGGCGCATGTTTCTTAGCCCATATCAAAAACTGCTCAAGCGAAGTGAATTTGGAGGGAACGGCTTTTTGTTCCGGGAACTTGGGATTGGGGCGGCTGCCGCAATCGTATTTTTGGATCTCGGAAAAAGTAAGAGTGCGAATCGGTATGGGAGTTGTAACTGGTTGGCCCTTTTCATCATTACACAGAGCGCCGATCTCGGGATCGTGCGAGATAACAGGAATGTCGTCTTTGGTCAGCTGCAGATCTAATTCCAAAACTTCCGCACCCGACTCCACGGCCTCTTGAAAAGCGGGCAAGGTGTTCTCGGGATGCGTGCCCCGCGACCCACGGTGTCCGTGGACTTCAATCGCTGAAATGATAGTACCGGTTTCCATGTGTCCGTGCTTGTGCGCCATGCTGTATCCCCCCAGAGTAATTGCGCTAACGAGTAAGCTGGTTTCGAAAATAGAGCGGAAATGGATCATGTTAAAAGCCCCCGAGGCGCCCCGTAGACGCAATTATGCGCTGTTTTGCCCAATTGGACAGTGCCCGGGAGTTCATGTTAAGGCAAGCGATGCATTTGGAAATCAAACCAGTCACCACTAAAAGCGAACGCACCCTCTTTGAAACTCTGCCCGAGGAGCTGCTGAAAAATGATGCCCAGTATGTCCCGCCCGTACCGGGAGCTGTGACCAAAATCTTAAGCCCGTCGTCCCATTTTCGGGAAACCGGCGATTTGCAGGCGTTTTTAGCCTTTGCGGATGGCAAGCCGGTGGGCCGCATCGCTGCGATGATCAATCGTCGCTACAACGACTACCACAAAGACAAGACCGGATTCTTTGGGCTCTTTGATTTCATCGACAACGTCGAAGTGGCATCGCAGTTGTTAGAGGCTGCTACTCGTTGGTTAGGCGAGCACGGCTGCGACAAGGCGCGCGGCCCAGTGAATACGCCCATGGGCGATGAGATTGGTCTGCTGACTTCGGGGTACGACACTCCGCCCTTTATTTTGATGGCGCACAATCCCGATTACTATGTCCCGATTTACGAAAAACTCGGTCTGACCGCCGTGAAGAATCTCAACGCCTATTACATGTCGGCGACCGAGAATACGCCGGAGCGCATCGCTAAAGTTTCTGAACGTATCAAGCGCAGCACCGGAGTCCATTTGCGCACGATCAACATGAAAAATCTCAAAGCCGATCTGCGCATTATCCGTGAGCTCTATAACGAGACATTGGATCGCAACTACGGTTTCATTCCCCTAAGCGATGAGGACATTGATTTACTGGCTTCGGAACTTAAGCACATCGTCAATCCGGAGATGGTGATGATTGCGGAGAAAGACGGCGTGCCAATTGGTTTCTCGTTGGTATTTCCGAATATCAACGAATTTATTCTAGACGTGAAGAAATCGCCGCGTTGGTTGCGGCTGATTAAGTTGTTGTGGAAGATCAAGACAAGTTCGCCGAAAGAAGCGCGTCTGGCGGTTCTTGGCGTGAAGAAGGAATACCGCCACCTCGGATTGGGCGCGCTGTTTTATTCGGAGTCGCTGGCGCGCGGTAAACAGACTTATAAAGGCGGAGAGCTCTCCTGGGTGGAAGACGACAACAAAGAGATTATTCGCGGCATCAATCTGATGGGCGGAAAGCTGTACAAAACTTACCGCGTATATGAGAATCCCACTCACGCATGAATTTACTTTTGACGGGTGCAACTGGGTTTGTAGGCAGAAACATTCTTATTGAGGCTCTCGCCAAGGGAGCCTACGAAAAGATTTACGTGCCTGTTCGCAGTCGCAAAAAATTTGAAATCCAATTAGCAGGGGAAGGCTATGGCACCATGCCGCCGGAGCTCGAAGTCTTCGAGGGCGATACGGATAATTGGAATCTGCCCGAAGGTGCGCGGCGCGCGGAGCACGTGATCCATGGTGCAGGCGTTATCTTCGCCACCACCTGGGACGAATACCAGGTAACCAATGTGGGCGGCACGCGTTCTCTCATGCGCGCGTTGGAGAAGCCCGATCGCGTAGTGGTCTTGTCGTCGGTATCCGCCGCTGGACCTTGTGACCCTTCCTCCGAAACCCGCCAAGAGGGTGGAGTCGATCGTCCTGTCACTTGGTACGGCAAATCCAAGCTGCAGATGGAAGAAGTCTTAAAGACTGAATTTTGGGATCTGCCTTACCTCTGCTTGCGACCGCCGATGATTTTTGGTCCGCGCGATCACGCGACGCTGCCACTGTTTAAGATGATTCGCCGGCCACTGCATTTCAAACCCAGTTTTGTAAACAAGCAGTACAACGTGATAGCCGTGCAGGATTTGGTGGGCGCGATTTTTGCGGCGCTCGCTAAACCAGGACCGCTTCCTGTGAACCCTCATCGCTACTACTACATCACCCATCCGGCATTAGTGACCGATCGAGATATCTTAAAGACGGCCGCTAAAGTGGTGGGCACTTGGGGAGTGATTTTACCGGTGCCACAAGCGTTGTTAAAGCTCGCTTCCCGGCTCGTGAGTTCGATTCCGACGTGGCGTACGACCATCCCGTCGCTTTCTGTCGATCGCGCGCGCGAGATCTGGCCGCGTTATTGGCTCTTTAGCAGTCGCAAATTTAGCGCCGATTTCAATTGGACCGCCAAAATCGATTTTGAAACGGCCGTACGTTCCACATACGACTGGTATGTGAAGTTTGGCCAGGTCCGTCATGTTAACAAACGTGTCCGCCAAGTCGAAGCCGCAGTATCGCAGACCGCCACGCATTGATATTTTCTTAGTTACGTTCGCTCACTGGGATGGGGACCTAGTTTCCTAGGTGCGCAGTGTTCGCGAAAGCATGGGTTGTCTTGAGGGGATGTAGATGCGATTTTGGGGATTGCTTTTGTTCGTTGTGCCGCTTTCCCTCACAAGTTGTTCCACCCGAGGCAGTCAAGACGGCACGTTCGATGTTCCCGTTCTAGATAAAGATCGCCAGGCCTTCCTACAAAATTTTCCTCTCTTAGATGAGCGCGGAGACATGCGTCCGCCGGTCGTGGCGAGCACTCGGACTTGGCCGTTGGGCGCTTTGATTTACATGCCGCCCTCTGGTCGCGGCGGATTCTGTAGCGTGTCGCATGTGTCACCGGGCAAGGTCGCTGCGAACGCCCACTGCGTGGAGCAGGATCGAGCGCCTTACAATTATTTTGTCGTCTATTACGACCGGGCGGGTAAAAAAACTTACGACCGAGTAAAGACTATCGACTACCTGGGCAAGAGTTCGAGCGATGACGTGGCCATTCTCGCCTTGACCGAGACAGACGAACAACGCTGGCACGTGCTGAACGCTAAATTCATTCCTACTCAACGCACAGTGGGCGCTCTGCCACCTGCAGCGATGAAAGTTTCGATTTGGGCCTTTAATCCAACACCGGAAAATCATCCCGATCTTTATATCAAGTACCGACTTCCCGGCATGAAGTTTGAGCCGCGCCATTGTCTGGTCTCGCGATCGGCACCTCAAGTCGTGGGCATCAAAGGGGAGGGCGAGAACGCCACCCGTATTTCCATCCAATCCAGTGCGCGTGAGTGGTTGCATCTGTTTGTAGACGATTGCGATAAGAAAATGGTGCACGGCAACAGCGGGTCGCTGATATCTGAAGATTCCAATTTCACCCGGGTTTTAGGTGTGTACCACTGGATCGTCCAGCCGGATGATCGCGGTTACTCATCGATTGATTACCGAGGCAATGCTGGAGTCGTGCGCAATCGTACGCTTGCTGAAGTTGCTGAGAATGGGATGTTTGGAGTGGGGACTGCTTTTGAAGCCGCTTTCGAACGAAAGCCGGCGCTCTTAAATTTCTTCCAAGACTGGTCATTCGAGCTACTGCCTAACTTGGTCCACTAGCCGATTGCGAGCCACGCCAGAAAAAACGCCAAAGCCAGGGCCTGGATTGGCGATATTCGTATCATCTTCTCGATCATACTGAGCTATCGGATGGCCTGGTGCGTTGCTTTAGCGGATTTTAGAGCTGATAGCTGCCGGCGAGATAAACCGCGAGGTGTTTATGCTGCACGACTTGGACTTGCGCGGTGTCGCCAAAGGCTTGTCCTTCGCCGTTGCCAAACCCATAGGCGGCTCCCAACGTTAGCGAAGTTCCAGAACGGTACATCGAAACAGAGCTCGAAAAACCCAATAAATTGACGTGAACTCGCTGGTTTACAGCATTGGGATCGATGGGGCGGGTCTTCGCATTAT
>JALHPX010000262.1:3196-5036 GCA_022842225.1 bacterium | reverse complement strand
TCTCCACCGGTGGAACGCTGAAGTTTCTCAACGAAACTTGCGGCCTTACCGCCAAATCCGTCGAGTCAGTGACCGAGTTCCCCGAGATCATGGATGGCCGTTTAAAAACACTGCATCCGAAAGTGTTTGGCGGCATTCTGGCTCGCCGAGATAACGCAGACGACGCAAAAAATCTCACAAAATTTGGCATGCCCTATTTTGATCTAGTCGTTGTGAATCTCTATCCGTTCGCCAATTACCGCGGGCAGGCTCTGTCCAAGCAAATTGAAAACATCGACATCGGAGGTCCTTCCCTGCTTCGGGCAGCCGCGAAGAACCACACCTTTGTAAACGTGCTTTCCGATCCGTCGGAGTACCCGGCATTTATTGCCCACATTAAAGAGAATAGCGGGCAAACATTACTTACTTTCCGCAAAGCCCTAGCACTGCGCACTTTCGCGCGAACGGCCGCGTATGATTCCATGATCGCGCAAGAGTGGGCCGAAGAAAATTCTTTCCCTACTAGCGTAGGGCTGACCCCTGCTCAGAGTCTGCGCTACGGCGAAAACCCTCATCAGAAGGCCGCCTTTGTCGGCACGCCCGATTGGAAAATTCTCCAGGGCAAGGAACTCTCTTACAATAATTTGCTCGATGCCGAGGCAGCCACGCGCTTAACTGAAGATTTCTCTGAGAATGCGTGCACCATTGTGAAGCACAACAACCCTTGCGGCGTGGCCTGCGGCGCCGGACTTTCCAGTCTTCAGCTCTTTAAGAAAGCTCAGGAAGGCGATTCGATTTCTGCCTTTGGCGGCATTGTAGCGTTCAACACCGCAGTTGATGGCGAGTGCGCCCAAGCGCTTTCGGAGATCTTTCTCGAAGTGATCATCGCGCGCAGCTTCTCGCCAGATGCGTTAAAAGTTCTCGGCAAAAAATCCAATTTGCGCCTGATCGAATGGGCAAAACCGCGGTTTCACGGCTTTGAAGTACGGGCGGCCTTAGGCGGTTGGCTCGTGCAGGATGCAGACAAGGCCACCGTTACAGGTGACTTTAGAGTGGTTTCCAAAAAGCAGCCGAGCGCTGAAGAGTTGGCCGATCTCAAGTTTGCGTGGATAGTGTGCAAGCACGTAAAGTCCAATGCGATTGTCGTCGCAAAAAAAGGCCAATCGGCCGGCATCGGCGCCGGGCAGATGAGCCGCATTGATTCGGTAAAGATCGCGATTGAAAAATCGGGGCCGAGCCGACTCAAAGATGCTGTCCTCGCCTCAGACGCGTTCTTCCCCTTTCGCGACAACATCGACGCCATTGCGCCTACCGGCATCAAGGCGATCGTAGCCCCAGGTGGCTCGCGCAACGACCAGCAAGTCATTGACGCCGCAAACGAGCAGAATCTTGTACTAGTTTTCGCCCCTGAAAGGCACTTCCGGCACTAGGCAATTGTGTGATTGCCTCCAATATTTTCCTCTTTAATGTGCTGCGTTACCTGCCGTAAGAGAGAGATGATATTTCTCTTTTATGCCCTGCTGGCATTTGCTGCATTTGCGCCGTTTTCAGCACGTGCAGAGTTTTACAAGGGCAACGACTTGCTCTTCAGCAAACGATTTGACGATGCAACTCCGCCCTACGCTCCGTTTGTAAACGAGTTCGGAGCGAATCGCCTCGTATGGCATTACACGGGCTTTGGCCTGTGCTCCCGCTCCACTCTCGACGATACTTCACCACAATCCGCGGGCACATCCCCGGTTCTGGATCGGTTCTCTCAAGACCCCGCACCCCAATGCGCACTCCCGCTCTACGTCTATAAAACAGAGAATGCCACTCCCGCCCTCGATATGCAGTGCCGGGATCTGGCAGGCGAATTCGT
>JALHPX010000262.1:0-3186 GCA_022842225.1 bacterium | reverse complement strand
GAAAAAGAACGCGCCACCAAAGTTCGCGGCGATATTTTTAAGCCTGCCTATTTTGAAACCCAAAAACTAATTGTGGAAAAAATGATGAGTGCTGGCTGCGCTAGCCTCCAGCAAGAGGAGCCCGCACTCAATGCGGGAGCCTTGGAGCAAGGTGGCTGTTTCTCGAACGAAGGCGACGAGGCCTTCCGAGATTACTTAAAAGCGGAATACAAGACCGAGCTAAGTGCACTAGGCTTGGGAAACTTAGCTGATTTTGCCTACAGCGCTCATCTAAAGCACCAGGCCCAAGACGAAATGAAGGCGGATCCGACTCTTACTTTGCAGAATTACCCGTCACAGTTATTAAAGCGCGGTGATCGCCTCATGCACCTGTACCGAGATTTCTCTGCTGTCAAAGGCGCGGAGTTTCTCAGCCGCGTAAAGAGCGTAGCGTCGACGAAGGCGCGCAAAAGCGTTCCGCTCTCGGCAAATATTTCTGTCCCCGAGAAAGACACAGAACTCTACCAAGCGGTCGATTTTGTAATGAAGCAGGTTGGCGCGACAGAGGAGACGCCCTATGGTCTGGCGAGCCTTGCCGCGGTCTCTCAGCGCACCGGTAAACCTTTCGTCATCAGCCCGTCCACCGGGGACACGAACGTGGTTCGAGCCATGTTTGCATCTGCCTATGCGCTGGGCCACCACATGATTTTGCCATTTGATATCTCGGTTCCCGGACAACCTAACTACACTGCAAAAGGCAGCGACCTCGTCGACTTAACCGAGTACGTCCGCGCCAATCCCAATCTACTCAATCAGCTCACGGGACATGAAACGTACGGACATTTTAATGGCTCCTTCGTTACGGCCGCGGAGCAACTCTCGGACAAGGTGAAGATCAGCCACTCGGCACAAGCGCAGCAAAGCAAAGTTGCTAAAGGCGCAAAAGTTCGAATTGGTCGTAAGAGCTACATCACGGTAGCGGAATCAGATAATGGCACTCTTTTGTTCTCTCCCTCGGATTGGGCGGCCCTGAGTGATTCGGCGAAGAACAGGCAAGTAGTCGAACGCATCGCTAATCCAGATGGCTCCGGGCAAGTTTTTCAAATTCCATTCTTAACCGGACAGATTACTGTTCTAAAAATTCGCCACATATCCTCGAAAGAATCGCGTATCCACTTCATGCACAGCAACGATTATCCAATTGAAAAGGGCGACAAACTCCGCATCGGGGACAGCGACTACACTGCGATTTCCAATATCGATTTTACTTCCGACGAAGCCAAAGAGTGGGGCCCGTCGATAGATATCAACGCGATGAAAGACAGCCTGCCGCAGCTGGGCGAGCCACTTCTCACCGTAAGCAATTCGGAAGGACGCACCGGCTTTAATGCCTCGATTCCTTCCGACAACGCACCCCGCGTCCGCAAGGTGGAGCGAGAATGGTCAAAGCCCGGCACCACGACTGTGCTGCTCACTGGCACCGACACTCTGATCTCGACGGGCACCGAATATACTTTTGCGCAAACGGGCTACACTGCAAAAACGATTGCTAGCAGCACGGGCGGGCTTCTCTATTTCAGCGGCGATCTCACCAAACACATTTTCCCCGGCCAAGCTGTGATCAGGATTCAAAGACCGCATCAAACAGCTATCGAGCACACACGGCAGGCCACCCAACTTCCCAAACTGTGGACGACCTCCTCGGTCTCAAACGTCTTGCTATCGGTGCGTACCGGAAAATATTCTGCGAGGACTATTCACGTCGTAAATTGGAACGCCGCGCCAGTTTCGCTGGCTGTTGCCTTCAAAGCCGAAACCCTCCTCGGGATGCTGCCCAGTGTTTGCACCATGCGCCAGGCGGGGGAAGCAAATTCCACTACCCTGCCCATCGCCGATGCGGGGGAAGGCGTTTATCGCGTGGAAATTCATGGCTTAAAGACCTGGGGCACTTTCCGCTGCCGCTAAAGGCCGAGCTTACATCCGCCGATAAGTCCTTGATGGCTCGTAAACGAAAAAATAGTTCGGCTGCTTTAATCTCTGAAATTTCAAGCCCTCCTGCGGATTTACTCAGCGTAGAGATCTCAGAAGAATCCACCCGCAAATTCTTGTGGGCGTTAATGGCCGTGAATTGCGCACTCGTTGTTTGCGATTTCGTTTTCAATTTCGGCCAAGTCTTTGAAGCCCCTCAGCTGCGTAGGCTCTTCAACATCGCGCGCGAAGACTCCTTAGCAAATTGGATTTCAAGTTTAGAAACATTGCTCGTCGCCATGGCCCTCGCCGTGACGGGCTTTTTTGCTCAACGTGCTGGCCACGCTAAAAACAGCGTTCGCGCTTGGGCAGGCTTCGCCGCTTTCTTCCTCTTCTTAGCCGCCGATGACGGCGCAAAAATCCACGAACGTGTTGGCCCTGTAGCTAGAGATCTCGCCAATCGCATACCGTCTTCGCAAGGCTCTTGGTACAACTCGTTTTTTGATTGGGTGGGCGGCTACTCGTGGCACGCTACCGTGTTGCCCGTATTTTTGGTGATTGGCGTAGCCCTCTTCTATTTCGCTTGGAGGCGGCTACATACTTCGCAGCTGCGTTGGGTGATGCTCGCGGCATTCACGCTTCTCGCTGTCGCCGTGGGACTTGATTACTTTGAAGGTTGGTTCCGCAATCAGGCCGGCGATTCTTTCGGTGGCTGGGAGCGATACACCATCAGCCATTTCCAAAAGACCCTAGAAGAGTTCTTAGAGATGACCGCAAGCTGCTTACTCTTCTACGTCTACGCCACGCATGCCTTATCCCTCTTTAAGACCGCGGAATTTCACGCTATCGCACCCACTCCGCGCACCTCTCCTCGCAATCGTCGATAAAACGGCCCTCCCTGCCGGTACTTCCCCTGTTATTCCCTATACTTGACACGCCACACTAAATCTCGCTTTTTATCCATGAACTGACTTAGTGAACCGCCTTGAAATTCCGATAAGAAATTGAAGGATTACTCCCTTGGCACCGGTAAACAACATCGATCCCACTCTTGTTCGCGAATGGCTTGTCCGTACACGCGCGGGCGAAATTTTGGGACCGTACAATCAAAAAGAACTTCTGACGTCGTTAAACGACGGCAAGTTTACCGTGGACGACGAGATCTCGCCCTCTCAAGGCTCTTGGGTTAGCGCGCAGGTCCTCTCTTTCCGTGAATCAGACGAACTCACTAAGACCAGC
>JALHPX010000261.1 GCA_022842225.1 bacterium | reverse complement strand
ACACATTCATCATCTCGCCCCCGCTCATTCTGGCGAAAACTCATGTCGATCGGATGATCGAAGTGATGGACGAGGCACTAACCTACCAGACCGCAGTCTTTGCAAAGACCCGAGACGCCAAAGAAACATGGGCCTATGCGTTAGAAGCCGTGCAAACCGGCCTGTTTGAGAACCTGATTTTAAGAGCATCGGAAGGGTGCAGACCCGCGATGCTTCGAAAGATGCAATTAGTAGCCGAGTCCTTACGCTGTCGGATTTTTGTTCTCTGCAAACAAAACCTCCCTCACTGGTTTTTCCGAGCCTCTTATCCACTTTCGTCTTTAGGGGAATTCCTTCAAAACCATGAAACGATTTCTCTACCTTCAAAGCCCGCACGATCTGCCAAGCCTCCCCGAGGCTTGTTTGAGTCTGACGCCGAAAGTAAGCGTCTGCGCGCTTAAATCTCCACTGAGTGAGAAGATCGCGCCCAGCGTGCTCTTTTTGGAAATTAGTTCGACCGAAAAATATTTCGGCAGCGAATCTAATGTGCTCAACCGCGCGGGAGAAATCTTGGATGAACTCTCCTGGGAAGGCCAAGCCGTCGTCACCGATCGGCCCGAGTGGGGGCTGCCGCTCGCAATTCAAAACCGCAGTTTTGCAGCGCCCGGGCAGAGTCGCAAAGTGCTCCAGGCTCTGCCCATTCAACGCCTCGATTATTGTGGCGACCCTTGGAAAATTTCCGACGAAATGGAAGAACGCGTCGATCTCACTGCGTTTCTAAAAAAAGTGGGGCTACGTTACATTGCCGATTTTTTAAAACTCCCCCTGCCCTCCGTCCAAAAACGTTTTGGCAAAATGGGAGCCGGCCTGCACGATTGGGCCAGCGGCAAAAGAGAACTCGTGCTGCCGCTGTTTTTCCCCACCGAACCCATTCGCGAGAACGCGCCTACCGACGATATCGCCGGATTAGATTCGCTGCTCTACGCATTAAAAGAGATTTTAGCTCGAATAGAAACGCGGCTAAAAGGCCGCGCGCTATCGGCCACCAAAATCGAAATTCAGTACTCGCTCGAATCCAAACAAGTCTTAAGACAACGAGTCACGCTCAAAGAGCCCGTGCAACAGGCGCACATTCTTTGGGGTCTCTTGCGCGACTTCTTGCAAAATTCTCAGCAGGAATGGAATTCGCCACTGCAGGATCTCGAAGTCGGCGTACTGGAAAGTATTCCCGAACCCAAGGGCCAGCTCAGTCTCTTTGACGACTCTGAGAAGAAACTCGCCGAGCTCTCGGAGTTTATTAGTCGATTGCAAGCGCGCCTGGGAGAAGATCGCGCGGGCGTTGCCGAGTGCATGCCCAGTTACTTGCCCGAGCGCTCCACGCGCTTGGTGTGGCCACACCCTAAATCCAGACAAACAGTGCCGCAGAGCTCTTGCCCTCTCTCTAGACCCTTTTTCCTCTACGACAAGCCGCGCCCTTGTTTACCGACGAATACTTGGAAATTAATCCCCACCGAAAAATTAACCGAGAGCTGGTGGGAAACAGATAAACCCTCGGAAGCACAAGAGCGCGTTTACTTCATCGCCCACACACCCAAAGGCGACCGGCTTTGGGTGTTCTGGTCCAAAAAACTCAATCGCTGGTTCATCCACGGGGTTTATGAATAAGCCTATTCAAAAATTACCGCCGTTTGTGGAGTTGATGGCGAAGAGTTCTTTTTCGTTTCTTCAAGCCTCTTCTCATCCCGAAGAAATGGTGCAGGCCGCGCAAGCGATGGGATATCGGGGAATCGCTATCGCCGATTGCGATGGGTTTTACGGCAGTGCACGTGCGCACACGCAAGCTGAGAAAAGTAAGTTCCCCCTAGCCCACGGCACGGAAGTCACTTTGGCATCAGGCCTGAGGCTCGTACTTTTAGCGAAAAACCGCGAAGGGTATGGGGACCTATGCGAGATCTTAAGCGAGGCGCATCAGAATCTAGATAAAGACTTAGAAGTCCGTCCGCCGCTTTCCCTGCAAAGCATCCTAGAAAAAAGCCAGCACCTCTTTGCCCTGGTTCCAGGCACTCAACTCCAACAGGGACTGGCCGAAATCCAAGCGATGAAAGCTGCTTTTGGTAGCCGGATTTTCTTAGCCGCGAGTTTTTTCCTAGATGGGCAAAGCTCTTTGGAGAAAACAGATTTTCTAGCACGACAAGTCGGCCTGTCTGTCATCGCAACGAACGAACCGCTTTTTCACATGCCTTCGCGCAAAGCGCTGCATGATGTACTCACCTGCATTCGCCACCGCACACCACTGGCACAAGCAGGCTTGAGGCTCTTACCTAACGCCGAGCGTTTCGTGAAACCCATTGATTCTCTCTCACGGATTTTTCACCAGCACTGGGATTGGATGGAGAATACGGTGGAGATCTTTGAGCAGTGCAAGTTCTCTCTCTCCGAATTGCGCTACCGCTACCCGATGGAATGGATCCCCGAAGGCTTCACTTCTTCTGGCTATTTGGAAAAACTCGTCCAGGACGGCGCGCAAAAGAAATACCCAAAGGGCCTCCCTCTCCCCGTACGTGTGCAAATCGAGCGCGAATTAAAATTAATCGCGGAGCTGCAGTACGAAGATTACTTCCTCACGATTTGGGACATCGTGCAATTTGCCAGGAGCCAGGGAATTTTATGTCAGGGCCGGGGTTCGGCTGCGAATTCTATCGTCTGCTTTGTCTTAGAAATTACGTCGATTGATCCCGTGCGCATGGATTTTCTTTTTGAGCGGTTCTTATCCAGAGAACGCAAAGAGCCGCCCGATATTGATATCGATTTTGAGCATGAGCGCCGCGAAGAAGTGATTCAGTATATTTACTCGCGCTATGGCCGCGACCGCGCAGCCATCACCGCGGAAGTGATTTGCTTTCGTCGTAAATCCGCTTTGCGCGAAGTGGGAAAGGTGTTTCAGATTCCAGAATCGGTGGTGGAGAATTTTCTTACCCTTACCCACCGCACGAAGAGAGAAACCATTCCGCTAGAGGAATTCCAAAAACAGGCGCCATTGGTAACTCCGCAGACTTTGTATCAATGCCTGGCTTTGACAGAAGAAATCCTCACCTTCCCTCGCCATATCGGCACGCACGTGGGCGGATTTGTGCTGTGCCAAGAGCGACTGACGCGCAATGTACCGATTGAAAAAGCCGCCATGCCCGGTCGTACGATTGTGCAATGGGACAAGAACGATCTCGATGCGCTGGGATTTGTGCGGGTGGATATTTTGGGATTGGGGATTCTATCGTGCATCCGCAAATGCCTAGATATCGTCGATAAGCAATTCCACCGCCCTCTCACACTGGCCAGTATTCCTGCAGAGGATCCTAAGGTTTACGATCAAATCTGTGAGGGTGACACAGTGGGATTATTCCAAATCGAATCCCGCGCGCAGATGAATATGCTACCGCGTTTAAAGCCGCGAAACTTTTTTGATATTGTCGTGGAGATTTCACTCGTTCGCCCGGGCCCCATTCAAGGGCAAATGATTCATCCTTATTTAAGAAGGCGATCGGGGGAGGAGCCCGTAGAGTATGCCCACCCTCTCTTAGAAAAGATCCTGAAGAAAACTTTCGGTGTGCCGATTTTCCAAGAGCAGGTCATGAAGATGGCAATGGAAGTTGCTGGCTTCACCGGCGGCCAGGCCGATGAACTGCGACGCGCCATGGGCACGTGGCGCAAATCCGAAGAAGGCCTGTCGTTTATGAAAGAGCGCTTTCAAAACGGCCTGATTCAAAAGGGCGTGCCCGTCGAATACGCGGAGCGCGTCTTCTCTCAGATCCAAGGCTTTGCCGAGTATGGCTTCCCTGAATCGCATGCAGCGTCGTTTTCTATCCTGGTCTACGCCACGGCGTGGCTGCGGCATTACTACCCAGGCGCTTATCTCACCGCCATTTTAAATGCTCAGCCCATGGGCTTTTATTCCAAGCGCACTCTCATTTACGACGCCGAGAGACACGGAGTGAAGGCTCTTCCCGTCGATATCCAGCGCTCGCATTGGGACAATACTTTAGAAGCGCCCATGGCAATGCGCATGGGATTGCGCGAGATTTCTGGCTTTATCAAAAAAACAGGCGAAGCGATTGAGAAGAATCGCCAGCGAAATGGGCCTTATCGTAGCTTGGGAGATTTCATTGCTCGCACTCCAGCCTTAACCAAACGTGACTTATTCCTACTAGCCTCTGCTCACGCATTTGAAAGCCTAGGGATTGCACGCCGCGACGCTTTTTGGAAAATCCAGGGACTGCACTTGCAAGACAGCCCTTGGCAGGATTTCCAACCCGACGAATTGCCTCTGGAGCTACCAAAGGAAAAGAAATGGGAGAAAATTTCGCTCGATTATGAAGCGCAATCCGTTTGCATCACCGATCACCCAGTCGAATACATGCGCCCGCATTTAAAGCGAACGGGGATCTTGCGTTCGGATGAAATCATTCAAACCGCACATGGCAAAATGATTAAAACGGCTGGGCTAGTGGTGTGTCGCCAAATGCCCCCAACGGCAAAGGGAGTGTGTTTTGTCACACTAGAAGACGAGGCAGGTTTCACGAATCTGATTATCTGGAAGAATATTTTCAATCAATACCGCAAACAGATCTTAGAGACTTCGTTCCTCATGGCGACAGGAAAAGTCCAACGCTCAGCGCATGGGAAAGTTGTAAATGTCCTAGTGGAAAGTGCAGAAGCATTGCTTGGCCAACTGCCTGCCGCTTCGCACGATTTTTACTAAAAAGCAGCGCTCTGTGATTAGCGCCTTTTAGAAAAGTAGATCTGGTATTGCAGCAATTCTTTAGTCACCCACTCCGACGGGAGAAGTTTTAGGAACGCGGCCACGGTTCTGTCGACGGGTCATTGAGGTACGGTGGGTATCGGCAAGAATGGAAAACGCGCTGTCGGAAACAGGCTGATAAACTCCCAGTTACTTAAATCGCTCGGTATTTTTCTCGATGAAGGCCCGGCCGAAATAATACTTCGCAAGCAGCGTGAGATCCCATTTTCCCAACAAAGCAGCCGCTACGAAAATCGCCTCAATCGTCGCT
>JALHPX010000260.1:283-5048 GCA_022842225.1 bacterium | reverse complement strand
GAACACCCGCCATCTTCATCAACGGCAAGACTTTCACCATGCCACTCACCCCTGAAAACATACGCGCTGCCATCGAATGGGAATCGGGCGGTTGAAGGGAGACTGCGCCAGATCCGCTGTGTCGGCTTTCGTACTTCTGCAGTCTCTATTTTCTTAACCTCCGCACTCACAGGATGCTAACGAGCCGTTGATAGGGAACGTGTAGCCCCCGGGTAAATTCAAGACGACATTTCGAATAGAGCCTGTCTCGTTCTCTTCCACCCAACAACTAGAATGGCCAAACGCACAGGATTCTCCTGTGTGGGTATGATGGAAAATATTTTATCAGCGTTTATAAGCCTGGTTTTGGGCTTCAGTTAGTTTTCATTAAATATACTTCTCGGGTTTGCTAATTTATTTTTCGCACTTCGGATCTTTGCAGAAGAACGTATCGCCCTTCTGGCCCGCTTTGCACTCTTCCATCACTTTATTTAAGGCAAGCGCTTTGGAAGGGCCTGTGCCCGTGTAGTTGTTGCCCATCGCTTTTATAGAGCAAACCCACTCATCCGGCGCCGCTTTCACAGGGGCTGCTTCCAAATGGTAAATCCGCGCTTGGAGTTGTCCGACCGCTCGCTCTAACTCCCACACCCGGCGTCTTAAATCGGAATCAGAATAACCACGATAATCCTTGCCCACTTCAATGCGAAACACGTCGTCCGCAAATGCAGGACTGAGGACGACCAAGCCAATGAGAACAAACAGCGCTTTCATATGAACTCCTATGGTTATGGATGGGGTCTTAGCTCTGCTGAGGATAGGACGGCAATAGGATTCACTTGGGGACTACTTGGCGATGCGAAGCTTGGGGGTCGCGATGGCTTTGGCGGAGAAGAGACGCTGTTTAAGTCTTAGCGCGGGCAGTTCGATGAAGCGATAACTCACGTTAGCAACGACGATGGATATCGGCGTAAGAATCACGAGTCGCACGAGCGCAAAACCAAAAGATCCGGCCTCGAGCGGAATTGCACCGACAAAATGGGGCTGCAATAAATTCCAGCTATGCCCCACAAGTGGGTGAGTCAGATAAAGCGAGAAGCTAATGAGTCCCAGAAACTGCATCCACGGTTGGCGCAGCCAGGCCATAACTGGCTTGCCTTGGTTGTTAAGAGCAGTGAGGACAAATGCGGTTGCCGCTAAGTCGATCATCGGAAGTTGATAAACGGCGCCAACGAACGAATTGCGAGTGTGAATGCCAACGGGTGCGCAGATGCAACCGATTAGGACTGCCAGTCCCAAAGCGCTCAGCGCTAAATTCGTTAGCTTGGCGCGATCCCAAGTGCGTACGGCAAGTGCAGCGAGCGCCCCGTAACACAGACTTTCCGTCGAGAACCAAGTCTCAAAAGACATAGGCCACTCGTTTAGGAAATAAATCGCGCGCAAGAGCGGGCCTGCGAAAAGTCCGACGATACAAAGCGTAGTTAATTGCTTGCGCGTGGTGAAATGCACGAGCAATGGCCAGGCCAGATAAAAATGTTCTTCCACGGCCAGAGTCCAAAACGGCGGGTAATCCATCGGGACGCCGAAGTTCGGCGCAAAGTTAGACAGGAAGACCGCACTTAAAAGCCAATACGCTTTGGTGGGGTAAAAGAGCGCCACTAACCCAAGGGTGAAAAAGTACGCCGGAAAAATTCGCAGCACACGCTTGCTATAGAAATTTCGAAAATAGCCCGGGCTATTTTTGCTATCGAGCAAAACGCCGGTGATGAGAAATCCAGAGAGGGTAAAAAACAAGTGCACGCCCATCCAACCGGGACGGGAGATTAACTTTGCGACTTCCCCCGCACCCGTCCAAGCACTGCTCTCAAAAGGAACGGCAATGAAGTGATAGAGGAGCACCCAAAGCACAGCGATCGCGCGAATGCCGTCTAATTCGGCGATCCGGCGCGGCGCGACTTTCCCGAGATCTGAGAATGGACGCACGACGGTAAGTTGTTTTTGAGAGGCGGGTTTCACAGTGGTGATTTCTCAGTGGGTACTTCTACTTATCGGACTACTGAGCGAGCGGATTGAGAGTTACCTGTCCCGGACAGGTAATGGGTTTTTGAACTCGTTTTATTTGTATACACGGGGGATACGTGTCTAGTTCTCAGACAGCTCGGCCGTGGTAAGTGCTTGATATTAGGCAGAAAAGCTTGGCCCTGCGCTTGCACCATCCAGAGGCAAACGGTCAGGAGAACTGCCCCATGATTTACAACCGACTTGCTCTTATTGCAGCACTGGCCTTGGCGCCCGTCAGCATGGCCAACACATGGAGACTCGCTCCAGCAGGGAACGGCTTTGAAGAAATCACTGTCGACACAGTTGATATCCCGCAAGGAGCGGCAGCCGGAGTAACTGGGAACGGCGAAGCACAGGCAGCTGGTGCAGACGTGCAGACGTGCAGAAAACTGCTGACGGACTAAAGGCTCACGGCACGGTCAACCAAATTCGGATTGAGGAAACAAAAGAGAAGCTCGCCGACGAAAAGAAAAAAGCGAATGCGATGCCTGCGACGACCGACGAGGAAAAGAAGAAAAAAGAACAACGTCTTAGCGACTTGAAAGCTGCTGAGGAAGAACTTGCAAGAGTTGAAGATTGGAATAAAAGAACAGCTCTCGATCGCGCAGCTGAAATGAATGGAAATGGTAAAGACGTTGCTCAACATGCAACCGCAGATGAACCTGCGGTTAAAGCCGAAACTCCGTCCGCTGCGCAAGACAAACCTGACTCTGGCGAACTTGCTCAACGATCGCAAACAAAAGCCCAGGAGGCTCGGCAACTCGAGCAGCAGGCCAAAGACGCAGATGCGCGCGCCGAGCAACTCTTTAGCGAAGGCGACCAGGCAACAGATTCCGCCAAATCATCTGAATTAATCCAACAATCGAACGAAGCGCGGCAAGAAGCAGCAAATCTACGATCGCAAGCAGCAGAAGCCAATGCTGAATCGTCTCGTCTTATCAGCGAGGCGGATCAATACGGACTACCTGGAAACGAAATGGCGAATTTGCAAGAGGCAGCGGCTCCTGGAACACCTGCCACACCTGCTAGCACACCAGCTGCCGAACCCGCTAAACCCGCCCCTCAAGCGGGGCTCAGTAACACAGAGTCTGGCTACACATTTACTCCGAAAGAAGGAGCCGAGGCGCTGGAACAGACTTCGACTGGCAATTCCAGCGAAGGCACCATTCGATATTTTGGAACTTCGGCCGACGGCAAAAGCGGCTACGCAGTTTATCCGGACGGGTCAGTCTATTCTTATAGTGGAACTCCCGGAAGCGCGGTTCTCGGCACGGTGAATAGTTCTACCGGGACTTCCGCTGTGGGAAAGATTGCTACGTCTCCTAGCAGCAGTGGTTTTTCCTCATACACTCCCTATTCGAGTTCTTCGCCAGTAGCCACGACTTCTACCGGGGTTGCGGCGCCGTCCACTTCCGGCGGCGCGGAAGTAGTTAACTTGCAAGATTTTAACGCGTGGTCGTGGCAACCAGCTCCCACATACTCGACCTGCGGACCCGGAATGCCATGTGGCAAGCCCCGGAAGTAACTGTCTAAGCTATAGACACCCGCCCAACACATCCCCGTATTCTCCAAGCGTGCTTTGGGAATACACCCTCGAATTTTTCAGAAAAACCGGCACCGCGATTGCTCTATTAAAGAGGTGGAGGCAGCCAACGATGAACGGCCGCTTAGAAAATCAGATAGTTAAGCTAGGATACTCGGTGCGAATCCTTGTTATCTTGGCGACATTGATTTTGAGCGTGGCCGCGCACTCCAAGCAGACAGTCGACGTGGAAGCCCTGGAAGCTAAGGCACGCGAAGCCTCGATCGATCGCTTTAAAGAATTCATGCAGGACAAGAACATTCAGACCATCCCAAAGGGTCCGGATGGCAAACCGATCAAAGGCAAAACCAAACTTACCGCCAACAAAGACGATAAGAACCCTTTCGAATCGGATCTCACGTACCACGACACTGTGAAAGACAAGTACGTGAAGGAAAAAGATCCGAAGCCCGGAAATCCGGACAACTTCAAACTCGTTCGCGAGAAAGCATTTAAATCTCCACACGGTAAATTATCAGCCGCCGGGGGATCTTCTGCCTTAGAGCGAAAATCCGAAGAAGTAGACGAAAAGTTTGAAAAAGCCGACGAGAAAGACAGAAAGAAGCCAGAAGAAGGCATCTCTTACGACGGCATGTTCAAAAACGAAGTGCGCGAAGTAAAAGACAAAGATATTCAGAAAAAACCTGGCGGCTCCGGCGCCCCGATTGATCAAGCCCAGGCTAAGCCACAGGGCAGCGATGATCCGGAAGATGACGTGGTGGCCGTCTCGCGCAAATCCATTCGTGAAGAAGCCGTGGACGAATTCAAAGAAGTGGGCACGAACTCCGCCCAAACGATTATTCAATCGGCCCGCGATCCAGATAAGAAAACCGACGAAAAGCAGTTAGCCAATGGCGTGTTGCTGCGAGTAGCGGCAGCGGAGAACTTAATGGCGCTCTGGCGTTCGACATTGTCGAACCTCACTCAGCGCCGCGAAGGCAAAGCTGTTCCCCCCTTGGAAAACGGCACCGGTGTTGAAATGGACGAAGACGTTCCTAACTGCAAGGAATGGTCTGCGCGTGCAGAGCAAAAAATTGCGGAAGCACCTAAGGACAAGCAGGAAAGCTTGCGCAAAGATTTAAAGCAAATGACGGGTCAGTGCGAAGAAATTGCTTCCCTGCCCTATAACCAAATTAATCCTCGCTA
>JALHPX010000260.1:0-273 GCA_022842225.1 bacterium | reverse complement strand
CCGACGCCTACAAACTTTCGTTTGAAGGCGTGAAAAAAGAAGATGGCGTGGAACGCGATTCGCGCGCACAGCTAGAGGTAATGGCACAAGCCGGAAAGAGCGCGACTAGTGTTGAAAGCAATTGGAAATACGACGCTAAGGACGACCAAGTCACCCTGAAGCGTTACCAAGAAGATGGCTCGACCGAGGAGATCACGACGACTGTCGCCGAGGAGATCGAGTCCTATAATAACCAATTGCGCGAAGCTAAAAAGGGTTATGACAAAGCCAAGA